>JAOPVF010000003.1 GCA_025963195.1 Mycobacterium sp.
GAACGCAATGCCCGCCAACCCATGACGCAGCCCATGACGAGGACCGCGAGGAAGATCAGCCCGACGATGATCCCCGCGCGATAAATGGCGATCAGCGGAGAGTTGGAGACGTAGTTCAGCTGAAAGGCTAGGGCGCCGTCGACGAATTCCTTTCGGCCCCAGCCGAGTCCGAAGATCCAGTGGCCCGACATGGTGTCAGGGAATGCGACGAGCGATCTCCAGCGATCCTGGGCTCCGGTGTCTTGGCCACCGAAGGTGTTCGTGATGCGGGTGCGAATGGCGGGCACCAGAAGCGCGCTGGCCGCGGCAATTCCGATGGACCCCAGCATGAGCACCCGAGTGCGTGCGCGCATCGTGTGGAAGATCAGCACCAGCAGGACGCCTGCCAGCACGCTGAAGAGCGCCGCTCGACTCAGGGTCAGGCAGATGGCCACGGTAAGGATGGCCGTCACGCCAAGACGCAGTTTGCCCTTGAGCAGAACGATGCCCATCACCAGTGCGGGCACCAATCCGATGCCAGCGACGTTGGGGTCGACCCACGTCGCGCCGAGCCTGGTGAACGTTGCTTGTCCCTCGGCGTTGGCCACGAATCGGCCGGTGGTCTCGCGGTCGTAATCGAAGATGCGAAACACTCTGATGAGCCGGTGATTCGGATCCGCCACCACCTGTGCGATGCCGAAGAGCGCGTTGGCGGTCGCGGCGTACACGTACAGGCGCCCGAAGCGCGCCAGATTGTCTCGCGAAAGCCGCAACACCGCGATCATCATGAGCGCGGCGATGATCCACCGCACGAAAGCGGTCAGGTCGGGGAGGCCGTGAGCAGTGAACACCAGTGACACGCCCGAAGCGAGGACGAGCACCACCACGGCCTTCTCCAGCGGATGGAAGGGCATGTCGCGATTCGGGTGCACGACCGCGGCGAGCAGCACGCCCGCGGCGAACGGTAGGTAGAGCGGTATGTGAACGCCGGGGAAGTACCCGAACGGCAATGCGCCGATCACTACAGCAAACCCCCAGTACAACCACAGAGGGTGGCGGACACCGATGTAGATGCTGGCGACCATGGCGATCAGCCCCACCACGGCGAGCTTCACGCCGAGACTGCCTCCGACGACCAGAGCTGCGAGGACCGGGCAAACCAACACGACAGCAATGCCAGCAATGGCCTCAGTCCGCGAACGCATACCAAGTGTCACGGCTTCCATCCTCGCAATGACTTCGCTGAATGCAACAATCGGCGCGACTTCGACGATGTGCTGTCGCTACGACTGCCAGCTATTGTATTTGGTGACGCTGGGAACCGCGCGCGCGAACGAAGCCGCGTCGCTCATCGCGGCAGTATCCGAGCATACTTCGACAGTTCTGATGGATCGTGCTGCTGGCGATCGCTCCGGACGCGGTGATTGGGAGGGCGAGCGCGCAGTGGGCCCGCACTGTAAACGCGCTGGTGCGCAACACCGCACCGCATTAGTTCGCCAGTCAGTGCGCCGCGACCGATGACGAAGCCCACGGGCACGACAACCTTGCCGGCCAACGGGAGCTGGCACGAAGGGATAGTGTGGAGATCTCGAATCCACGTGCGCGAACGACTTGGCGGAGTATGAGGCTGGCTAACGTTCGTCGGGCGATTTCGATTGCGGGCGCGGTGGTGGTTGCGCTTCTGCTTCTGATCGGAATCAGTGGGTACTTCATGTTCACCAACGCATCGGCCGACGCCTTGCAGAAGGCCGACGCCATCGTGGTGCTCGGGGGCGAACACGACGGCCGCGAAGATTACGCGATCGGCTTGGCGCGCGATGGCTGGGCACCGACGGTGGTCTTGTCCAATCCCTACCCCGACGACGACCTCATCATGCAGCGGGTATGCACAGGGCAAGGTGGCGGCATCGAGGTCTTGTGTGAGCGTACGGACCCGGTGACGACGCGCGGAGAGGCCGAGATGATGCACCGGCTGGCCGCCGAGCGATCGTGGAGCAAGATCATCGTCGTGACGTGGAGGTACCACATGCCGCGCGCCAGATGGATTTTCCGCCAGTGCTTTTCGCCTGATCCGAACATCGTGGTCATGCAGGGGGTGCCGCGCCGATACGATTTCTCAGTGCCGCACTGGGAGTTCGTCTACGCCTACCAGGACATCGCCTTAGCGAAGGCGTTGGTCCAAGGTGATTGCGACTGACCGCATCGCCGTCGGGGGCACACGCCCTCCAGCTGGCAAACAAGGTAGTGAGCCAGTCCCACTTGCCTGTCGGACCACCGCGACAGACTGCGGGAGTGCTGCTCGACCTCGTCCTGCCCGTGGACTGCGGCGGCTGCGGCGCACCGTCGACCCGTTGGTGCGACGCATGCGCGGGTGCGCTGGCCGTCAGAACCGACGAGCCGGTCCTGGTGACGCCGCGGCTCGACCCCGGCGTCCCCGTCTTCTCCCTCGGCCGATACGCCGGTGTCCGTCGCGAGGCGATCGTCGCCGTCAAGGAACGCGGCCGCGCCGACCTCATCGCCCCGCTGTCCGCGGCACTGCACGCCGGGCTGAGCCACCTGCTCGCGTGGGGCATCGTCGACTATCCGCTGACACTGGTGCCTGCCCCGACTCGCCGGTCGGCCGCCCGGCGGCGCGGCGGAGACCCGGTCACCCGGATGGCGTTGGCCGCAGGGCCGCCCGGCACGACGGTGTCGCAGGCGCTGCGGATGCGGGCGTTCACCCGGGACTCGGTTGGTCTCTCGGCAGGCGACCGACAGCGCAACATCACCGGCCGGGTCGTGTTGCGACTACCTGTCGGGAGCGACGTGCTGTTGGTCGACGACGTCGTCACCACCGGTGCCACCGCCGATGAGTCGGTGAGGGTCCTGCAAACCGCCGGCGCCAAGGTCTCGGCAGTACTGACCATTGCGCACGCTTGAGCGCGCACCATCGAGGGGCGTGGCAAATACCGCGAGGTCAAACCAACGTGAAGAGTTCAAAACAGGTGTGCAAATTTAGTGGCACTGGTAGGTGAACACGGACTACCGTCGGGGCCAACCACCCGTGAGTGCCTCACGGCGGCGTCGGCACAACGGACGCCACTACGCCTGACAGCGGTAGGAGGTGAGTTTTCGACACCTTGCGCCGGTGGTCGGCGGGATTCAGGCCCCTTCGGCGCGTTTCCGAGAAAAGCCAAGCACGTGCTCTGCGTGCTTGAAAGAGGCAAGCCGAAGAGAAACGAGTTGCCAAGTATGTCAACCCCATCCGTGGACACCGACCGTTCGACGATGGTCGCGGTCGATGACGAACCCGTACTCGCGCTTCGCGCCGAGGTCGTCGTCAAGGGCCGAAACGTCGAGATCCCCGATCACTACCGCACATACGTCTCCGAGAAGCTGTCCCGCCTGGAGCGCTTCGATCGCAGCATCTACCTCTTCGACGTCGAGCTCGATCACGAGAAGAACCGGCGTCAACGCAAGAACTGCCAGCACGTCGAGGTCACCGCCCGTGGGCGCGGTCCAGTCGTGCGCGGCGAAGCCTGCGCCGACAGCTTCTACGCCGCCCTGGAGTCGGCGGTCTGCAAACTGGAGAACAGGCTCCGTCGTAGCAAGGACCGTCGCAAGATCCACTATGGCGACAAGACGCCGGTATCACTGGCGGAGGCCACTGCCGTCGCCCTCCCACCGCAGGCCCCGGAGCGCGAACAGGTCGCGTCGGCCGTCGACGGGTTGGCCGACGATCACGAACCCGGCCGGATCGTGCGGACCAAGGAGCACGAGGCCAAGCCGATGACCGTTGACGACGCACTGTACGAGATGGAGCTGGTCGGTCACGACTTCTTCCTGTTCCACGACAAGCAAAGCGACAAGCCGACCGTCGTCTACCGACGCCACGCCTACGACTACGGCTTGATTCGGTTGGCCTAGTCCGGCTGGGCTCGACCGGGCCGGCCCATCTGGCCTGCTTACGTAGGCCGGTTGGGTCGGTCACCTACCATGGAACTTTGACGATCCACGAGTTCCATCGAGCCCACAGGGGAAGTTAGCGTGCTGTCGAAATTGCTCCGCCTCGGCGAAGGCCGCATGGTCAAGCGCCTCAAGAGGATCGCGGAGTATGTGAACGCCTTGTCCGACGACATCGAGAAGCTGTCCGACGCCGAGCTGCGCGCCAAGACCGACGAGTTCAAGAAGCGTGTTGCCGAAGGCGAAGGCCTCGACGACATTCTGCCCGAGGCGTTCGCCGTGGCCCGCGAAGCGGCCTGGCGCGTGCTCGACCAGCGACCGTTCGACGTGCAGTTGATGGGCGGCGCCGCCCTGCACTTCGGCAACGTCGCCGAGATGAAGACCGGCGAGGGCAAGACGCTGACCTGCGTTCTCCCCGCGTATCTCAACGCGCTGTCCGGTAACGGCGTACACGTCGTCACCGTCAACGACTACCTGGCCAAACGCGATAGCGAGTGGATGGGCCGCGTGCACAGGTTCCTTGGCCTGGAGGTCGGCGTCATCCTGGCGCAGATGACTCCCGACGAGCGTCGGGCCGCCTACGCAGCCGACATCACCTATGGCACCAACAACGAGTTCGGCTTCGACTACCTGCGCGACAACATGGCGCATTCGGTCGAGGACATGGTGCAGCGCGGACACAACTTCGCCGTCGTCGACGAGGTCGACTCCATCCTGATCGACGAAGCCCGCACGCCGCTGATCATCTCCGGCCCCGCCGACGGCGCGTCCAACTGGTACGTCGAGTTCGCGCGGATCGCCCCGCTGATGGAGAAGGACGTTCATTACGAGGTGGATCTGCGCAAGCGCACCATCGGCGTGCTGGAGGTCGGCGTCGAGTTCGTCGAGGACCAGCTCGGGATCGAGAACCTCTACGAGGCCGCGAACTCGCCGCTGGTCAGCTACCTCAACAACGCCGTCAAGGTCAAGGAGCTGTTCCACCGCGACAAGGACTACATCGTCCGTGACGGCGAGGTGCTGATCGTCGACGAGTTCACCGGTCGCGTGCTGCTCGGCCGCCGCTACAACGAGGGCTTGCACCAGGCCATCGAGGCCAAGGAGCACGTCGAGATCAAGGCCGAGAACCAGACGCTGGCCACGATCACGCTGCAGAACTACTTCCGCCTCTACGACAGGCTCTCCGGCATGACCGGTACCGCCCAGACGGAGGCCGCCGAGCTACACGAGATCTACGCCCTCGGCGTGGTGTCGATCCCGACCAACCGGCCGATGGTCCGCACCGATCAGTCCGACCTCATCTACAAGACCGAAGAGGCCAAGTACATCGCCGTCGTCGACGACGTGGTCGAGCGCTACGAGCAGGGCCAGCCGGTCCTGATCGGCACCACCAGCGTCGAGCGCTCGGAGTACCTGTCCAAGCAGTTCACCAAGCGGCGGGTCCCGCACAACGTGCTGAACGCGAAGTTCCACGAGCAAGAGGCCGGCATCATCGCGGAGGCAGGGCGGCGCGGTGCCATCACGGTCGCCACCAACATGGCAGGCCGCGGCACCGACATCGTGCTCGGCGGCAACGTCGACTTCCTCGCCGACAACCGGCTGCGGGACCGCGGACTGGATCCGGTCGAGACGCCCGAGGACTACGAGGCCGCCTGGGACCAGGTGCTCCCGCAGGTCAAGGCGGAGGTCGAGGAGGAGGCCAAGGAGGTCATCGAGGCCGGCGGTCTCTACGTGCTCGGCACCGAACGCCACGAGTCGCGACGCATCGACAACCAGTTGCGCGGCCGCTCCGGCCGCCAGGGTGATCCAGGCGAGTCGCGGTTCTACCTGTCGCTCGGCGACGAGCTCATGCGCCGGTTCAACGGCGCCACGCTGGAGTCGCTGCTGACCCGGCTGAACCTGCCCGAGGACGTGCCCATCGAGGCCAAAATGGTGACCCGGGCCATCAAGAGCGCGCAGACCCAGGTCGAGCAGCAGAACTTCGAGGTCCGAAAGAACGTCCTCAAGTACGACGAGGTGATGAACCAGCAGCGCAAGGTCATCTACGCCGAGCGCCGCCGGGTCCTCGAGGGCGAGGACGTCCAGGGGCAGGCGCACCAGATGCTGGTCGACGTGATCACGGCCTACGTGAACGGCGCCACCGTGGAGGGCTACTCCGAGGACTGGGATCTGGAAGCACTGTGGAATGCGCTGAAGATGCTGTACCCCGTGGGCATCGATCACCACGATCTGATCGACTCGGGTGCCGTCGGCGAGCCCGGTGAGCTGACGCGCGACGAACTGCTCACCGCGCTACTGGAGGACGCCGAACGTGCCTACGCCGTGCGCGAGGCCGAGCTGACCGAGATCGGCGGCGAGACCGCGATGCGTCAACTCGAGCGCAGCGTCCTGCTGACCACCGTGGACCGCAAGTGGCGCGAGCACCTCTACGAGATGGACTACCTCAAGGAGGGCATCGGACTGCGGGCCATGGCGCAGCGCGACCCGCTGGTCGAGTACCAGCGCGAGGGCTACGACATGTTCATCGGCATGCTGGATGGGCTGAAGGAAGAGTCGGTCGGCCTGTTGTTCAACGCTCAGGTGCAGGCCGCGCCCGCGGCCACGGTCGCACCGACGGCCGCGCCGCCGAACCTCGCTCAGTTCGCGGCGGATGCCGCCGCCAAGGCGCAGGAGGCCAGTGCGCCCGCCAAGGGATCCGTCGCCACCGAGGAACGCCCGAAGGAACCGCCACCGGCCTTGCGCGTCAAGGGAATCGTGGACGACGCCGCCCCGCCACTGACCTACACGGGGCCGTCGGAGGACGGATCCGCAGAGGTGCAGCGTCAGGGCGGAAGGCACGCCGCCCCTGCGAACGGCGGAACGCGGAGGGAGCGACGCGAGGCTGCGCGCAAGCAGGCCCGCGGACGCGGCTGACGGCGGTCGCGACGCGCGCAACCCGTTGCCGCTCAACCGATTTGCAATGCCGTGACCAGCCAGCGACCGCCAACGACCTCGATGCGGCCGGCGATGGCCCTGACCCGGCGGCCCTTGGTGTAGGTGCCGAACACCTCGACCGCCGTCGCCTCGCCGTCCGTGGTGACCGCGCTGCGCATTCGGATCCGGCGTAGCACGGCCGCACCGTCGGTCGGGGTGGTCCGCGTCATCGCCACCACGGCGTCGACCAGCGTCGGTGCCAGCAGCGGCCGCAGTTGGGCGATGGGCCTGCGCCGGTCGGCGACTTCGAGGACGCGGCGCAACGCGGTGTCGGCGAAGATGGCTGCGGCCCGAGGTGGTGCCGAGTCACGAGCGGGCACGGTGGGAACGGCCCGCAGCCGACGCTGAGTGTGCCGGTGCAGCGCAGCGGGCGTCGGTGGTGAGCAGGCCGGCGTCATGCCGACCAGCGGTGGTTCGTAGTCGATGATCGGCGACGTGAACGACGACCGGGCGAGCGAAGCGACGGGGGATTCAAGAGACCGGGCGAGCGAAGCGACGGGGGATTCAAGCGACGGGGATGTATCAGGTATGCGTGATGCGGTCACGGTGCGTCTCCAGCAGTCGGTGTGAACACGGCGGCATCTGCTGGAGAGTGCAGACCCTTTGATGATCCCACGGCACGAGGACACTCACGTGCACCCGTAATGCAGGGGACAGGTTTCGACGGTTACCGTGACGGGGTTCGAATTTCGGGCGAGGGGAGGGTGGCGCCGACATGGTGACGAGGTTGTCGGCGTCTGACGCGTCCTTCTACCACCTGGAGAACTCGTCGACCCCGATGTACGTGGGCACGTTGTCGATCCTGCGCAAGCCCCGCAGCGGGTTGAGCTACGAGACGTTGTTGGCGACCGTGGAGCGACGGCTGCCGCAGATCCCGCGCTACCGGCAGAAGGTTCGCGAGGTGTCGCTTGGCCTGGCGCGGCCGGTGTGGGTCGACGACCGGGACTTCGACATCACCTATCACATCCGGCGTTCCGCCCTGCCGTCACCGGGCAGTGACGCGCAGTTGCACGATCTGGTTGCGCGACTCGGCTCGCGGCAACTCGACAAGTCCCGCCCGCTCTGGGAGATGTATCTGGTCGAGGGCCTTGCGCAGAACCGCATCGCCATCTACACCAAATCGCATCAGGCCCTCGTCAACGGCATGACGGCGTTGGAGATCGGCCATGTCATCGCCGACCGCACGCAGAAGGCGCCGGAGTTCGGCGAGGACATCTGGATTCCCTCGCGCGAGCCCAGCGACACGCGCCTGGTGTGGGGTGCCCTCGGTGAATGGATCGCCAGGCCCACCGCCCAGCTTGCAGCCGTCCGGTCCGCGGTCACCGAGGTGGCCACCAACTCAGGGCAGCTGCTCGAGGTCGGGCGCAGGGTCGCCGACGTGGCGCGCACGGTGGCGCGGGGCACTGCGCCGAGCAGCCCGCTCAACAGCACCGTGTCGCGCAACCGGCGGTTCACCGTCGCCTCTCACAGGCTGGAGGACTACCGCCAACTGCGTGCCCGTTACGACTGCGACGTCAACGACGTCGTGCTCGCCGTGGTGGCAGGCGCGTTGCGCAACTGGCTGATGTCGCGTGGCGAACCGGTGACCTCGACGTCGACGGTCAGGGCGATGGCGCCGATGTCGGTGTACCCCGACGCCGACCTCGACGTGGTCGGGCCGGGCCAGGCGATCAGCGAGGTGTCGCCGTTCTTGGTCGACCTGCCCGTCGGCGAGGGCAATGCGGTGGTGCGGCTGTCGCAGATCGCGCACGCCACCGAATCTCATTCGACGGCAGCCAGTCTCGTCGACGCACGGACCATCGTCACCCTGTCCGGGTTTGCTCCACCGACGTTGCACGCCATGGGAATTCGCGTGGCGACCAGTTTCTCGGCTCGCCAGTACAACCTGCTGCTCACCAATGTGCCTGGCGCGCAGAAGCAGATTTACATCGCAGGCACCAAGCTGCTGGAGACCTACGCGGTGCCGCCGCTGCTGCACAACCAGGTGATGGCGATCGGCGTGACGTCCTACAACGGCATGCTCTACTTCGGCATCAACGCCGACCGCGATGCGATGAGCGACGTCGACATGATGCCCGTCCTGCTGCGCGAAACGCTCGACGAGTTGCTGGAGGCGGCACGCTGATCGCTACAGTCGCCTGGTGCGTGTCTACATCCCGGCGACCCTGACCATGTTGCAAGCGCTCGTCGCCGACGGATCGATACACGCACGCAGCGGGACGGCGTTCGCGGTGACCCCCACGCTGCGGGAGTCGTACTTCCAGGGTGACGACGACGAACTCGCCGAGGTGGCGTTGCGCGAGGCAGGGTTGGCATCACTGCGACTGCTGGCCGCTGAAGGGCTCGGCGGGCAGGAGCGAAGCGACCCGGGGATTGATGAAGCCTCCGGTCTGCCGCCGCGGCGGGCCGTCCTCGTTGCGGAGGTGGACGGCGCCACCGCCCGGCCCGATCTCGACGATGCAGTCGTGCGCCTTGCGGGTCCGGTCGCGATCGCCGACGTGATAGCCGCCTACCTGGACAACGCCGCTGCCGAGTCCGCCGTGTTGGCGGCCGTCGAAGTGATCGATTCGGCGGACCTGGGGGACGAGGACGCCGAGCTCACCGTTGGTGACGCCCAGGATCACGACCTTGCCTGGTATGCCAGCCAGGAGCTGCCGTTCCTCGTCGATCTGCTCTAGACGGCTAGCTGCGAGGATGTAGGTTACGGTACCGTAGGTTAGATCGACTGGGCCCCAGACTCCGGCCTCGGAAACTCGTGACATTGTGATCAGGAGCCTCATGGCCAAGAACAACATCAAGATCTCTGCGAACGTCGCCGATACCGTCCGGCCCGCCCTCGCGGGTGCCGATCGGCACCCCGGCTGGCATGCGTTGCGTTCGATCGCGGCACGCGTCACCACGCCCCTGCTTCCCGATGACTACCTGAAGCTCGCCAACCCACTGTGGTCGGCCCGCGAGCTGCGGGGCCGGGTGTTGGAGGTACGCCGCGAGACCGAGGACTCGGCCACGCTGGTGATCAAGCCAGGGTGGGGCTTCTCCTTCGACTACGAGCCGGGTCAGTACGTCGGCATCGGGGTGCTGATGGACGGCCGATGGCGTTGGCGCTCGTACTCGCTGACGTCCACCCCGGTCACCGGAGCCGCCCCGGCGACGACATCGGGGCGTGCAGCCAAGACCATCACCATCACCGTCAAGGCGATGCCAGAGGGTTTCTTGTCCAGCCACCTGGTCGGCGGGCTCTCGCCGGGCACCGTCGTGCGGTTGGCCGCGCCGCAGGGCAATTTCGTCATGCCGGATCCGGCACCGGCGTCGGTGCTGTTCCTCACGGCGGGGTCGGGCATCACACCGGTCATGTCGATGCTGCGCACGCTGGAGCGTCGCAAGCAGATCGGCGGCCCCGGTCACGTCGTGCACGTGCATTCGGCGCCAACCGCGTCCGACGTGATGTTCGGCGGGGAGTTGGCCCAGTTGGCCGACGCCCACGACGGTTATCGGCTGCGGCTGCGCGCCACGCGGATCGATGGCCGGCTGGATCTGTCTCGGCTCGACGAGGAAGTGCCGGATTGGCGCGACCGTCAGACCTGGGCGTGCGGTCCAGAGGGCATGCTAAACGAGGCGGAGAAGGTGTGGGCCGCGGCGGGCATCGCCGAGTGCCTGCACCTCGAGAGGTTCGCGCAGTCGCGGGCCGCGGTAAACGGCCAGGGCGGGACGGTTGAGTTCGCGCGGAGCGGAAAGACCGTAGCGGTGGACGCCGCGACGCCCCTGATGGATGCTGGGGAGAGCGTAGGTGTCCGGATGCCGTTCGGGTGCCGGATGGGCATCTGCCAGTCGTGCGTCGTGGCGCTGGTCGACGGTCACGTCCGGGACCTTCGCAGCGGCGCGGAACACGAACCGGGTAGTCGGATTCAGACCTGCGTTTCCGCAGCGTCCGGCGATTGTGTCCTGGACGTCTAACCTTTACTGGCTGGTAACCTACGTTGACGTAGGTTACGGTAGCGTAGGTAACGAAAGGAGGCTGAAACGATGGCAATCACTGACGTTCCGGCATTTACGCACCTGACTGACGCCGACATCGAGAATCTGGGCATAGAGCTCGATGCGATCCGGCAGGACATCGAAGACTCCCGCGGCGAACGCGATGCGCGGTACATCCGTCGCACCATCGCCGCGCAACGAGCGCTCGAGGTGGCAGGCCGTCTGATGCTGACCGCCGGCTCGCGCCGGTCGGCGTGGTGGGCAGGCACCGCGACATTGGGCGTCTCCAAGATCATCGAGAACATGGAGATCGGCCACAACGTCATGCACGGCCAGTGGGA
>JAOPVF010000042.1 GCA_025963195.1 Mycobacterium sp.
GAGTTCCCGCATCACGATCATTCGTTCAGCCGCTCCAGCCACCGCTGCACGCTTCGGGTCAGCGACCGCGGGACGTGGTCGGGATCCATCAAGTCGTTCTCCGCCAACGGACTGGCCTCACCATCCACGGTTGATTCGGTGAACCGCCGCAACGTTCTACCTTCTCCGATGAGTGCATCGATGGCCTTCAAGAACGAGCCGTGTCTGCGCAGTGCGACCTCGAATTCGTCGCCCGGCACGGCCAGATGCTCGCTTGCCAGCCGGTTCCGCACCGACGTGATCATTCGACTCGTCTCCCCTTGTTCGGCGGTAGCTGAGGCTGCCTCGACGGCGAGGTCACATTCGCTGTCGAATCCCATCGATCGGTTGTTGAGATTCGACGAGCCGATGCGCAGTAGCCGACCGTCGATCACGAGCACCTTCGCGTGCACGTAGACCGCCGTGCCACCGTCGGTCACCGGCCAGTACACGCCGAGGCGTCGATGATCGTCAGCTCCCCACAGCAACGGAAGAAGCCGGTGGCGAGCACTGTCCATGGCTTGCTGTTCGAGACGACTCTCGGAACTGCGGGGCATGACGATCACGACCTCCGGACCGTCCGATTCCCGTAGTCGTGCAGCAAGTGCGTCGACGAGCTGGCGGGAGGCAAGATACTGATTCTCGAGATAAATCGTCTCGCGAGCCTTCGAGATCGCCTCGAGGTTCAGCGCCTCCACCTCGCGGACTTCACGGCGATCATTCAAAGCCGGCATGGTGCGCGCGATGCCGACGTCGACGTTGCGGATCGTCGGTTCCAGCTTGCCGGGCCAAACGGCGTGTTTGACGTCGACGGGCGTCAAGGACTGACCGCTCGCCGTGGCCCATCTGTCGCGGGCCAACTCACCCAAGGCACGTGCGGCAGCGCCGTCCACCGCGGCGGCGACCTCGTGACGAGGCCCATAGCCCCGCCCGAGAGCGCGCCGGAACTGACTGCGGTGCAGATGTTCTCGCGTATCCCAACGATCCAAGGCGAAGTCGATGCCGCCACAGAACGCCACTACGTCATCGACGACCACGACCTTCTGATGATGCACGGAGCCCGTCGGGTGTGCGCCGTCGATGGCGAAGTGCATCCGCTCGCTGCTGAACCAATTCTTGAGGGCGACGGGGGTCACGCCACCCCAGATGCCTTCGAACGCCGGAACCAGACGCAGATTCGACTTCAAGACGAAGATCTCGAGAGCCGGTCGCTTCCGGAGCAGCGAACCAAGGAACGTGCCCAGCTGGTTGGGGCCGGGGAGGGTCTTGCCGCCTCGTTCGAATGTGGTCCTGGTGTCGAAGTCCCATCCGATCAGCATGATCCGGCGCTGGGCGCGCAACATCGCCGCCTTGCAAGCGTGGAAGTAATCGGCAGCATCGATGATGGCGGCGAATCGGTCAACGTGCTCCAAACGCCAACAGGTTCGGCCAGGTAGCAGCATGCGGTCATGAGGCATGTCAGCCCACTGAACGGCTTTCAGGGCTCGGCGAGAACACAGCTGTGTCTATCACATTCGCGCGTTCCAGCAAGCGGTCGAGTGATGGCGTGCGACCCACACGATCGTGTGTAGTTCGTTCGCGTTTTGCGTCCGCGGATCGCGGGTAATCGTACCTGCGACGTTGCCGACGTCCCGCATTGAAAGGTGGCCATGCCAGTTGGCCAACATGGGTGGAGACACCGCCGCGGATAACCAGACCTCAGCGTGCTCGGTGCGCCAGGCGTTCACTTTCCGCGATCACCACGCTCTTGCCTTCCAGGCGGATCCACCCGCGCTGACTGAAATCGGACAACGCCTTGTTGACGGTCTCCCGAGATGCGCCGATGAGCTGCGCCAACTCCTCTTGCGTCAGATCATGCGTGACCCGCAACGCGCCGTCTTCCTGCACTCCGAACCGCTGTGCCAACCACAGCAGCTGCTTGGCGAGCCGGCCCGGCACGTCTGCAAACATGAGGTCAGAAAGCATGTCGTCAGTCCCGCGTAGCCGCCGGGCGAGTACCCGCAACAGACGCTCGGCGACTTCGGGATGATCGGCGATCCACGCGCGGAGCATGGGGCCGTGCACGGGGGCCACGCGTACATCGTTGATTGCGATGGCCGTCGAAGTGCGTGGGCCCGGGTCGAATACCGACAACTCACCGAAGGACTCGGTCGCACCTCGCACGGTGAAGAAGTTCTCTCGTCCATCGGGCGAGCGCCGACCCAGCTTGACCTTGCCCGAAATTACGATGTACAGACAATCACCCTGGTCGCCTTCATGGAAGAAGACGTGCCCGTTCACAGCGGTGAGCGGGTGCAATCCGTCGGTCAGCACACGAACAGCGCTCGCCTCGACGCCTTGGAAAATTGCCGCCTGAGCAAGGATTGAATACACGTGTACTCCTCGAAAAGGTGGCGAATACCTCGACGGTGCGGCGTCTGACCGGCGTGGGCGCTCATTACCCGGTTCGTAACCGTGCAAACCATCCGCGCCCATGACAGCCAATTCGCCACCTACGGAGTTATCCGTGTATTCGAACGGATTGGCTCATCGGCGAAGGGATACGGAGGGTCTGAGGAAGTCGCTGATGAGGAGTACCGCTGTCGCGCGCGGAGGTGAGTCAAGCTACCGCGCGGCCACCGACATCACTCGCGACATGTTCGCGCGCCGGCTGCGACGGCAGAACACCGGAGAAAATGAGACCTGCGCCACCGATTTGTGACTGTCGCGGCCCAGCAACAGACCGCCGGCCACCGCCATCATCGCTGCCTTCACACGAGGGTCGCTGCCGCGGCCCTGACGGTGACAGGGCGGAGTCAAACCGTACCGACCACGGCGGTGGTCGTCGGTGATGCCATCAAGCAACGGAGTACGTGAATGATCCATGCCCAAATGCCACCGTCCCGCCGCTGCTCCAACAGAATCCCGCATCATTCGCCGAACACCCTGGCGCCCAGACCAGTTAGCTCGCCAACTGCTGCGCTGAACCCCAGACCGGGGATTGATCCAACGTGCGGTGCCCGGCGTCTACGTGACCGTTGCCGCCACCGTCATCCAGGTTTAACACGGTGAACCGTGGGCATTAATCATCGCAAGCACGTTCAAATTGCCCAGATGCACCGAAAGAGGCCGATGTGACCGCCGTCTACCCAGACATCGCAAATCCCCTTGCGGCATTTCCGGGTGTGTATCCGCCACAAGAGGATTCCCAGCTGTTGATCGACGTGCTGCAGGACTCGGGGTTGGCACTTGGGCGGCGCGTCGTCGACCTTGGTACCGGCAGCGGCGTCCTCGCCATTGCCGCGGCCAGCATGGGTGCCCGCGATGTCACCGCCTTCGACGTCTGCCCCAAAGCCGTGGCGTGCGCAAAGACCAACGCGCGCACCGCCGGCGTCCACGTCGATGTTCGGCTCGGCTCGTGGACACTCGCCAAAGCCGCTGGTCCGTTCGATGTCGTGGTCACCAATCCGCCCTACGTACCCGCCGGGCCCCATTCCGACGCCGAGGCCATCCCGAGCTTCGCGGGCCCGACCTACGCGTGGAACGCCGGGCCGGACGGACGCCTGATTCTCGATCCGCTCTGCGATTCTGCAGCCGAATTGCTCACGGACGGTGGAACTTTGCTGTTGGTCCAGTCCTGCTTCGCCGACGTAGCGCAGTCGTTGCGGCGGCTGCGTTCTTCAGGGCTGAGAGCCGGCGTCGTTTCTACGCAACTCATCCCCTTCGGCCCGGTATTGACGGCACGCGCGCAGTGGCTGGAAGACACCTGTCGGCTCGCGCTCGGGCGACGCGAAGAGGAACTGGTAGTCATAAGAGCCGACAAGCCATGACCGACAAGGACATCCAGGTCATCAGGATCGTGCCGGACGGTCCGATTCTGGTGCGGGGACCGGTACGCATCGAGCTGCCCGACCACGCCGTGGTGGAATCCGACCGCTTCGTCGTCGCCATCTGCGCATGCCGACGCAGCAAGAACTATCCGCTGTGCGATACCAGCCATCGGCGACGCAAACGCCCGGACTCCTCACAACGGTCGACCTAACGAGACAACGGTCGACCTAGTGAGCTGCTGCCATTCTCCCAGCACTTCATCAGGTGCTTCGCCAATCGTTCTTCGACCACGTCGCGCGCCCTGATGCCGAACACCACGTCCCGGTTGAGGTGCGGCTCGCGTGCGACCAGGTCGCCGACCACGTCTGTACGCACCACTTGCTCGTGCACGGCGTCGGCCTCCACGTGCTCGCGATAGAACTCGACGCATGCCGCGGGCGCTTCCAGCCGTTCCAGGGCTTGAACCATGCGCTGTGATCCCGGCGGGGACGTGATCTCGGTTGAGGCGAAGTGTCCGATGGCCGCACCCCGATACGCGCGGTGCAACCCAAACAGCGACATCAGGTTCACCACGGCCAGTGACGGCGCGGGTACGTGGTCGATGTATCCGAGGTACGACCAATCCAGGCCGGCTGCGGCCATCAGATCGGCGAATAGCTGCGCATGGACGTGCGCCCCGCGGCCCGCGCCGAACTCGTCGTATTCCACGGCCACGAAGGAGGCCTTCGCCTGGCCGAGCAACCGGGGAATCGCCCACGCATGCGGATCCCCCTCCTTGAGGTGGTAAAGCGAATAGTGCACGAAGTACTCGCGCATCTGTTCCCAGGATCCGTGATCGCGGAGGTAGAACGACGGCCCGTGGCCCTCCACCGGTTCGATCGATAGCTCGTCCATTTCCGCGGCGGCGGACTCGTCGGCGGCGATAGCTCCGACCTCCTTGCCGACGGCCTCCAGGAAGGCACGCTCCAATCGCCGCCGAAGATGCAACAGCGCCGGACTCCACTCCCAGTCGGGATTGACGCCCGCGAAACCCCGGTAGTGCAGCTCGTAACACACATAGAGGGCGAGCTGAACGTCGATCCCCCACGGGTCACTGTCCAGCACCGCGGCTTCGACCGGCACCAAGCCGTGCACCGGTGGACGCTCCGCCAGGAGATCGATGACGGCGGCAGATACCGGTCCGCGCGAGGCGGGCAGAGCGGGTTCCAGAGTCAATGGCGCAATCGTCACTTGGTGTTGTTACCCGTCAATCCGGTCGTCAAACGCAGTTGGGGTCGCTTGGTGTTCGTAATCCCCAGCCGTTCAAGAAGAATCAGAAACACTACGGCGAAGTCGTTGTCGGCGGTCGCCACGGTTACACGAGACCAATCCACCCGCTCCCGCACAGCCCGGACCGTGGGCAGCAGCGCCGCAAAGTCGCAGGTGTGCTCGTCGAGCGCACGCAACTTCACCGTCAGCACCGCCGTCGGCGGCAGTACCGGCATCTCGATCGCAAGCACCTGGTGAACCTCGGCCTCGGCCAGCGTTTCCGCTGTCACCCGCACCGAATTGAGCCGATGTAGCACGTCGACCACCGCACCGTCGAGGGTCGCCTTGAACAACCAGTCCTCGGGCGGCCGGTCGATGCAGAATCCCGCCGCGCCCAGCGTAGCGGCGGCCGCCTCGGTGTCCGCCTCGGCGACCACCAGATCCACGTCGTGGACGGGTTCCGGGCCACCGTGCACCCACAGCGCGTAGCTGCCGCCCAACGCGAAGTTCGGGCCGTCCGCCCGCAGCGCCGAGCCGGCACCCCGCAAAGCGGCCCGCAACCTCTCGTGGATACCGGCCAAATCGTCGGCTGGATGATCGTCATCGTCCATCGTGGGTAAGTAGTACCCATGCGGATGGCAACTTTCAACATTCTGCACGGACGTAGTACCCATGACGGCGCCGTCGACCTGGACCGGCTGCGAGACTGCGTACGGCGCATCGACCCGGATGTGCTGGCCCTGCAGGAGGTCGACATCGACCAGCCACGTTCCGGAATGGCCGACCTCACCGCCGTCGCCGCCGAAGCGATGGGAGCAGTCAGCCACCGCTTCGTCGCCGCCATCTCGGGCACACCTGGGGCGACCTGGATGGCCGCCACCGGCAGCGACGGGCCTGGCACTGCCGGCTATGGCATCGCTTTACTGTCCCGGTACACGGCGTCCAGCTGGCAGGTATTGCGGCTGCCCCGCATTCCGTTCCGGTTTCCGATGTACCTACCCGGCCCCAGCCGCATCCAGATCGTCGACGAGGAACCCCGGGCCGCGATGATTGCCTGCCTGGACACTCCATTGGGCCCACTCACCGTCGCCAACACCCACCTGTCGTTCGTGCCCGGCTGGAACCGGTGGCAGCTTCGCCGGCTCGCCCGCGACCTGCGCGGCTTTCCCACACCGCACGTCCTGATGGGTGATCTGAACATGACACCCGCTGCCGCAGCCCGCTATTCACGGCTGCAGCCGCTGGCGACCGCGCTCACCTTCCCCGCCGACGTTCCCGACCGCCAGCTCGACCACATCCTCGCCGACGCAGCCGCCGTGCGGGGTTGCGGCTGCGAGACGCCGCTGATGACGATTTCGGACCATCGCCCGCTCGTCGTCGAAATTGCGTCTCCTGAGCACACTCGATGAGCCTGAGCACACTCGATGAGAAGGCAAGTCCGTGGCGAAACCGGGGCAGCCGAACACTGGCGAATTCGTTACTGGCGCAACCGCAACGAGACGTGGTGCACGACAGCAGTGGTCAGGTGCGCTGCTCAGGCATATGACGGGTAGTCGTTTCGCTGCAGTACCCGCGCGAGGTGGGCAGCGTTGCGGGCCGCGGCGCCGGTGGCCGACGCGACCGGCTCCGGTACGGCGTCGAGGTCGTTGTAGTCGGTACTTTCCATCGCGGCGCCGTTCCAGTAGGTGCAGCCCTGCGCAGGAATGCTGTAGCCGACATCGTTGAGGGCCTGGAACAGGTCGGCGACGATCTTGTGCGCACCATCCTCGTTGCCGACCACGGCGGCGATCGCGACCTTGCCGGCGATGGCGGGCTTCCCGGAATCATCGGTGTCGGAGAGTTCGGCATCCAGGCGTTCCAGCGCGCGCTGCGCGACACTCGACATAT
>JAOPVF010000058.1 GCA_025963195.1 Mycobacterium sp.
GTGCAATCCCAGGGGCCCGTGCAGCTCGTCGACACCGTCCAGGTCGCCTGGACGGTCTTCTCGGACATGAAGACGTCGCCGGTCTTGGCCCAGTCACCGTTCGACAGCACTGAGTAGGTGCCGTTCATCTCGATGCCGTAGGCGGCGTTGGCCGGTGGGGCGATGCCGATGGCGGCCACCGTCGTCATCACTGCCGCCGCGCCTGTGAACACCCGCATGCCAGTCACCGCTTCTCCAGCAGACGTCATTCCGTGAGTCTAGTGCCTCGCAAAGCCATGTTCGCTAAAAAGGAGAACATAATTATCGGCTGTGGGAGAGTAGGTGTGTGCGTTCACTGGTTGCTGCCCTAGCGGTCCTGCCCGCCGCCCTGCTGCTGGCCTCGCCTGTCGCGGCGGACGAGGCCGAGTGCAATGACCCCAATGGCACCCCGGGCATCGCTCCGAACATCGTTCTTGGCTCCTACTGCGACAACCCCACCTACTACTCGTTCGGTGTGACGTCGTGGGGGCGGCTGGTGTTCTGCGGTTCCCCGCGCCGCAAGGGCCCACGGTGGTTCCGGTCACCGGAGATGCACGGCATCAAGGATGAGCATGCCCTCTGCCCGGCGTTGGAGGGCGAGGTCGCCCAGGCGCCGGACGGACTGTTCCTGACGTGCGTCGCCCAGAATGGCGCGGCCACATGGGAGCGCGGCGACTTCTGAGCCGTGAGGTCCGCACTGGCACAGTCGAAGTCAATGAGTGGCGCTACCAGTTCCGCAGCGAGCAGAGCACGCCCTTCGGGCCCTGGTTGGTGACAGCCACCTGACCGTCGATGGCGATGACGCAGTGGAAGTTCGGGGTCTGCGGTGACTGCATGCTGGTGGCCGTCACCATGGCCCACTGATCCGGGTTGGCCAACGTGACGTCCAAGGTCCACATGCTGTCCGGCCCGAGATTGGCCTCCACGTTGGGGCTGAAGACATATGGATTGTGGCTGTACTCGGCGAACGACGGCGGGTCGACGTCGCGGTAGTAGATCTCGGCGTTGGGGAACGGACGCTCGGTGAAGACGGTGTACTTCACGTGATGGAGTACCGGTTCGTCGGCCGTGGCCACCGGTGCGCCGGCCGCGAGGCAGCCGATCACCATCGCTGCGACCGGCAGGATTGTCACCAGCGTGTCACGCGATCTCGGAAACGTCATTTCCAGATACTAGAACGATATTTGCGGCTGGTGGGCGCTAACGGCCGAGGACGCGGTCGGCGGCCCAAGTTAGAAACGTGTCAAGGCGAACGTCCACGTGTTGACCCCGGACGGGCCGTTGGAGCAGCCGACGTCGTAGGCCGATTCGATGGTCCCCGCCAGGCTGATCGCATCCCATGACCACGTTTCGCGTGCGGGCAGCGCCTGCCCGAAACACCGCAGGCCGTCGGGCACGTCGGTGACCAACGTGTAGCGGCCGTTGGCCAGTATCGCTTCGCCGTTGTAGTACGCGCCGAATCGCGGACTTGGCCGCGCCCGCACTTGAAAACAACCGGCTCTCGTCTCCGTGCACGTGGTGACGAACCATATCCACGATGCGTCGGTGTACCGGTTGGTCAGTACCTGATAGTTGCCCAGCGTCATGTCCGCGTGGGCCGTAGGTGCCATGGACAGCGCGGCCACCGCGGCTGCCGCGAGCGCCGTGTCCAAGGCCAAGAGTTTCATCTGCTCGCTCTCCGTTCACCGCCATCGGAATCAGCTCGGGCACGCGGTACGTGCTGTGAGCATCATACGGTTTCGGAAACAACATTCTCCGAAACTGCATAATCACATTGCTAGCGAAGCTCGGCGCTCATCCATGTTCGTAGAGGTCTACGGCACGGGCCCGTTCGTGCGCGGTGCAGTTCATGGGACTGGGGCGAGAGGCTCGATCCGTCGGCCGGCAGCTGATCCCGGGCCTAGTTGGGGACGATCGGCCGTGCTGAGCACCTGTTCAGATCAGAAACAGCATTTCCGCAGGCAACAGGGCAATGTGAACCTATTTACACATGGGGTATCGTCGGCGGATACCGAAAACTGAAAATGCCATTCTCATAGTGCGCAGTGCTTCACGGATAGACAGGCAGTGCTTCACGGATAGACAGGAGGTCGCATGTCGCCTAGCCAGCGAACCTCGTCGGTGCTCGACGGCGATGCCAGGGATCACCCGAGCGACGTCGACATCGACATCGACATCGAAAAAGACCAGGCGCCCACCCGCGACGATGCTCTCGCGCTGGCCGACGAGGCCGAGGCGGAGGCCGCCGAAGCCGAGGCCGTCGCCGCCGCCGCCCGCGCCAGGGCGCGAGCCATCCGGCTGCGTAGGCAGGCGAGGGTGGCCGCAGAGGCGGCGTCCGTCGCCGAGCCGGCCGAGATCGAGGAGACCGCAGCGGTCGAACTCGATGAGCCGACGGCACCCGACATCGCCAATGACGTCGTCGCGGAGACCGACTCCAACACTGGCGATTCCGATGCCGACGAGCCCAATGTCGACGAGGAACCCGCTCGGCGTCGTCGGTCCAAGCGAGCCGGCCTGAAGGTGCCCGCCGCGGCGTTGGTGGTCGTGCTGTCCCTCGGTCTGCTTGGCGTCAGCGGGTGGATGATCTGGCAGCACCGCCAGACCGTCGCAGAACAGCAGCGCTCGGCAGAGTTCGCCGCAGCGGCCCGGCAGGGCGTCGTGACGTTGATGTCGCTGAACTTCAGCCACGCCAAGGACGACGTGCAGCGCATCATCGACAACACCACGGGCGACTTCAAGAAGGACTTCGAGGGCCAGGCAGGCGACTTCACCAAGGTGGCCCAGGACTCGAAGGTGATCACCGAGGCCACCGTCAACTCCACTGCCGTGCAGTCGATGACGCGGGACACCGCCACCGTCCTCGTGGCCGTGAGCACCCGCGTCTCCAACGTGGCCAGCAAGGAGCAGGCTCCCCGGTCCTGGCGGCTCAGCGTGGACGTGGCACGCGACGGCGGGCAGATCAAACTGGCGAAAGTCGAGTTCGTGCCGTGAGTACTGAAGTGATCGACGATGACACCTCCGTTGAGCAAGCCGAGGACGTCGACGAGACGCCGCCACGCCGCCCGGCACTCAAGTGCCTGCTGATGCCGATCGTGCTCGCGGTGCTGCTCCTCGGCTCGGCCGGGCTGGGCACCTGGGCGTACCTGACCCAGTTCCGTCCCGACCAGCTGACGGACACCGCCGTGGCCGCCGAAACGATCAAGGCGGCATCCGACGGAACCGTCGCGCTGCTGTCGTACACGCCGGAGACGCTGGACAAGGACTTCGCCACCGCCAAGGCGCACCTCACCGGCGACTTCCTGGACTACTACACGAAGTTCACCACGGACGTCGTCACCCCAGCGGCGAAGCAGAAGTCGGTCAAGACGTCGGCGGCCGTCGTCCGCGCGGCGGTCGCCGAGTTGAAGCCCGACTCGGCGATGGTGCTGGTGTTCCTGAACCAGTCCACCACCAGCAAGGAGAACGTCGACGGCTCGTTCACCGCCAGCGCAGTGAAGGTGAGTCTGACCAAGGTGAACGGCGCCTGGCTGATCTCCGCATTCGACCCGGTGTAACCCCGCCGTCGGTCCCCTCGGGGCGCTGGTTGCAGAATCGCAGGATGGCACCCTCGTCGAAGCCCGCCGATCTCGTCCTGTCGGGCGGCGGTGTCAAGGGCGTCGGACTGGTGGGTGCGGTCGTCGCCTTGATGGACGCCGGCTACCTGCCGCAGCGGGTATCGGGCACGTCGGCGGGGTCGATCGTCGGTGCCGTCGTCGCGGCCGCCGCCCAGACCGACGAGATGACCGGCGGGCAGGTGAAAGAGCTTGCGCTGCAACTGGACTACAAGAAGTTCCTCGATCCCGGCTTGGTGGAACGCGTGCCCCTGCTCGGACCGTCACTGGCCCTGGCCCGAGGGTCCGGCATCTACAAGGGGGACTACGCCCACGACTGGGTCCGCAGCCAACTGCGCAGCCTCGGCGTGAGCACGTTCGGCGACCTCGCGATCGACGATGACGAACTGCCAGAAGAGCAGCGCTACCGTCTGGTGGTCACCGTCGCCG
Source organism: Mycobacterium sp. (assembly GCA_025963195.1). Classification (GTDB taxonomy): domain Bacteria; phylum Actinomycetota; class Actinomycetes; order Mycobacteriales; family Mycobacteriaceae; genus Mycobacterium. Next base: position 4,059 of record JAOPVF010000058.1, read on the forward strand.
ACGTGACCACCGGCCAACTGGTGCGGCTGCCGTGGGACTACCGACGCGTCTACGGTCTTGACCCCGACGAACAGTCCGTCGCCGACGCCGTCCGCGCCTCGATGGCCATCCCGTTCTACTTCCGCCCCGTCCCGTTGACCAGCACGTCTGGCCGCACCTCGACGCTCGTCGACGGAGGGCTGTTGTCGAACTTCCCCATCGACTCACTCGACCGCAACGACGGCGAGGCGCCACGCTGGCCGAGTTTCGGCGTCACAGTGTTGCCCAACCTGCCGGACGGCAACGACAAGGTGATCCCCGCGCTCGCCGCACTGCGGCTGCTCGGACCGACGCATCTGTTGGAGGACGTCATCACGACCGCACTGGTCGGGCGGGATCAGACGTACCTGAATCAGCCTTGGGTGAGCGCCCGCGCGATCCGGGTCGACTCGACCGAGGTCGGATTCCTCGACTTCGACATCAGCGACGACCAAGTGGAGGCGCTCTACGTCAACGGCTACGCAGCGGCCGAACGATTCCTCACCACCTGGAACTGGTCGGCGTACCTGCGTAGGTTCCGCTGATGGAACTGGCCGCGATCGTGCCGCTCTCTGCAACCGTGCACGCCGCGGCCTTCGCGCCCGTGGCGGGGGAGGTGGCGTTCGTCCGCGTGGTGCGCGCGCTGCTCGGGCCGGTGCCCGCGTCGGGAGTGATCGTCGTCGCCGACGATTCGCTGCTCGCCGAGGCGTGGGCGTGCCTCGACTCTGCGGGGATGTCTGCGGTATCGGTGATCGCCTCAGGCGCGCCGGGCACCCGGCATCGGTGTCTCGTGGCGGCGGTCGAACACCTTGGCGGCGAACCTCATCCGGCAACGCACGTGCTGGTCCACGATCACCGGCATCCGCTCGCCCCCGTCGACGTGACCGAGCGCGTGATCGCCGGACTGCGGGCCGGCCATCCCATCGTCGTGCCCGTGCTGCCGATGACCGACACGGTCAAGGCCGTCGATGACCGCGGCGCGGTGATCGGCACCGTCGATCGCACCGCGCTGCGCGCAGTGCAATACCCCCGCGGCTATCAGAGTGCGGTGCTGGCTCAGTCGATCACCCGCGACGCCGACGAGTTCGCCGTCGCCTTGGCCGCGGGCACGCCGATCGTCACCGTAGACGGTGACGCCGACGGCTTCGCCGTCGAATTGCCGACTGACGCACCATTACTCGGAGCGGTCAGCGCGACGCACCATCGGGGCTGATCCGGTCACGAAGCAGGTGTGCGGCCACCCTGACGTCGTCGGCGAACGTGACCTTGAGATTCGCGCGGGCGCCGGGGAACACGTGAACGTCGACGTCGGTGTACTGCTTGATGCACGACGAGGTGTCGGTGCCGTCGAAGCCGTGCTCCTCGGCGGCGAAGTACGCGGCGAGTAGGGGCCTCGCGCGGAACGCCTGCGGGGTCTGCACCCGCATCAGGATGCTGTCGCCTGCAGACGAGATGCCACCGTCCGCGTCAGCGGTGATGACGTCACCGGCGGGCAGCGCGGGCACTGCACCGCCGAATTCGCGCGCCGTCGCCAACGCGGTGCGCATCAACTCCGGTACGGCCAGCGGCCGCGCGGCGTCGTGGATCAGCACCACGTCGACGTCGCCCGATTCGATGTCGGCCGCCAGATACCGCAGCACGTTGAGCTCCGAACCGTGTCTGGTATCGGCGCCTTCGACGAGTTCCACGGTGGCCCAACCGAGCTCGGTGTCGAGCATGCGTTCGGCAAGGTCGCGCTCGCCGCGGCGGAACACCAGCACTATGCGGTCGATCTCGTGCGTGCGCGCGACGGCGTCCACTGACCACGACACCATGCTCCGGCCCGCCAACGGCAGATATGCCTTGTTGCCGTCGGCGCCGACCCGCGTGCCCATACCGGCGGCCAGCACGACACCGACCGCTCCCGGCATTGCAGGCATACGCTCACGCTAGCGCGCAGCACGAAACGTCCCACGGATGGGCGACGATCGCCTTACCTGCTGGCGCACCAGCTGGACTCAGCACCCGACGTAGAGCAGCAGCTCGCCCCGATGATGAGTTCTTCCTCGGACCCGACATGGCGTGAATGTGGCGGGCTCGTCGTCGAGCCGGTACGGTCACCGCCGTCGAGAAAGGACGGGCCCGTGAACGAGCCTGAACAGCAGTCCGAGCCCCCACGGCCAGTGATGCGCGCGCATCGTCTGCGCCGCATGACGGGCCGCGACCCACACGAGCAGCACCGGGTGGCGACACCGCTGGAACTGCTATTCGACCTGACGTTCGTCATCGCCTTCGGCATTGCGGCTTCGGAGTTCTCTCACCTGCTCGTCATCGGCCACGTCGGTGCCGGCCTCACGGCCTTCCTGTTCGCGACGTTCGCGGTCTGCTGGGCGTGGATCAACTTCACCTGGTTCGCGTCGGCGTACGACACCGACGACTGGATCTATCGCCTGATGACGATGATGCAGATGGTCGGTGTCCTGATCCTCGCCCTGGGCCTTCCGCCGTTCTTCGCCTCCATCGAGCACGGTGAGTACGTCGACAACACCGTTCTGGCCGCCGGGTACGTCGTGATGCGAATCGCATTGGTGGGGCAGTGGTTACGCGCCGCCCACCAGGATCCCGAACATCGGGCGTCCTGCCTGACCTACGCGACCGTCGTGACCGCCGTGCAGGTCGGCTGGATCGGCACCATCTTCATGCACGCGCCGGTGCCGTTGTCCTTGGCGATCTGGGTGCTGCTGGCCTGCGCGGAGATGTTCGGCCCGTGGTTGGCCGAGAGCCGTGGCGGCACGCCTTGGCATGCCCACCACATCGCCGAGCGATACAGCCTGCTGGCGATCATCGCGCTAGGTGAGGGCGTCGTCGGCACCGTCGCGTCGCTGACCGCCATGGTGGGCGAACACGGCTGGACCACCGACGCGATCCTGCTCGTGATCGCGGGCACCGGCCTCACCTTCGGCATGTGGTGGGTGTACTTCGTGGTGCCCGCCGCTGACCTCCTGCACGCCCGCCGCGAGGCATCCTTTCCGTTCGGCTACGTGCACATGGCCGTGTTCGCGGCGATCGTCGCCACCGGCGCGGGACTGCACACCGCCGCCTACTACGTCGAAGGACACTCCGAGCTCGGCGAGATGGGCACCGTGTTCGCGGTGGCGGTCCCCGTCGGGGTCTACATCGCCCTGATCTACCTGATCTACGGGATGCTGGTGCGCAGCTGGGAGATGCTCCATCTGTGGCTCTTGGTGCTCACTGCGGTCGTACTGGTGATCGCCGTCCTACTCGCATGGGTGGGCGTTTCCATGGCGCTGTGTCTCATGGTCGTCACGCTGGCGCCAGCGGTCACCGTCGTCGGCTTCGAAGTGCGCGGCCATCAGCACGCCCAAGCGGCACTTGAGAGACGCATCGCCGACACCCCGTAGCCGCGGTTCAGCCGGTCTCGAAGGTCTCCAACAGCGAGCGCTCCTGATCGGCCTTCATCAGAGCGCGCGCCTTCTTGCGGGTGATCAGGATCCCGACGACGGTCACGATCCAGATGACGTACTGCACGGACCACGCCAGCCGGAACGACTCGAACGAATACCCGCCTGCCATGCCGAGGATCACGCCAACGGCCTGCATCACCAAGAGTGAGGCGAGGTATCCGCCCATGTTGACCATGCCCTGGGCAGAACCCAGCGTGGCGCTTGGGTTGAACGTCCTGGCGAAGTCCATCCCCACCATCGAGCCTGGGCCGCCGATCGATATGACCACGACGAGGACGACAAGTAGCCAGAGCGGCGCGCGGTGCGGAAGGGCGAGCACCACGGTCCACACCAGCGCGTTGCTCGCGATGATCGCCAACACCACCCATGACCGCCGGTGCGGCTGGCGCCCGGTGAAGATGCCGATCGCGATGCCGGCGAAGATGGCGACGACGACCGAGACGGTCAGCAGTGCGCCCGCGACACCGACGGACTGACCCTGAGCGACCGTCAGGTAGGGGACACCCCACATCAGGGCGAAGACCGTGATGGAGAACTGGGTGCCCATGTGGGTAAAGAAGCCGAGCCGGGTGCCGGGCCGCAGCCATACCGTCTTGAGGCTGGCAAGGGTGGCGCGCGGTGACATCGTTTCAGTCGCGACGATCCGGCCGTGTGGACCGTCCTTGACCACGACCAGCACCAGCACCATCGCCAGTACCCCCAGTGCGGCCACCGAGACGTACGCAGTCGCCCAGGTGGTCCCGGTGAGCAGGGCCAGGAATGGCAGTGCGGAGAGAATCTGTCCAAGCTGGCCGCAGATACCGGTGAACTGACTCAGCAGCGGAACCCGCTTTGGCGGAAACCAGTGCGGCACCAGGCGCATCACGGAGATGAAGGTGAACGCGTCGCCCAGTCCGACGACGGCGCGCGCCCCGATCGCCACGGGTAGCGACGTCGTCAGCGCGAGGATGAGCTGGCCGGTGGCCATCAGCGCGGCGCCTGCGGCGATCAGCGCCCGCGACCCGTAGCGGTCGAGCAATACCCCGGCGGGAACCTGGGCGGCGGCGTACACCACCACCTGCAGCACGACGAACGTCGACAGCACACCAGGGCTGGCACCGAATCGCTCGGCGGCGTTCAGTCCGGAGACGCCGAGCGTGGTGCGGTCGAGTACGGCGACGACGTAGGCCAGCAGCCCCGTCGCCCAGATGATCCAGGCACGCACTCGATCAATCGTCGCCTACGGCGGCCTGCGAAGGCCAATCGATTTCCGGGAGCTGCACTCACGATGAACTCTCGCAAACTTCGAGCCCGGTCTACAGTGTGCCTATGCGGTGTTCTGGACCGCGAAGCGGCAGAGCTCTGACCGGCCCTTTGAGTGGGCTTTGAGTTGGCTGAGTACCGGCTGGAGGCGCTCGCGCAGGCGTCGGGAGTCAGCGTCCGCAACATTCGCGCGTACCGCGAGCGCGGTCTGCTCGATCCGCCGCGCCGCGACGGACGGTGGGCGTTCTACGGCGATCATCACCTTGATCAGTTGGCGGTCATCAGTGATCTGCTGCGGCGGGGCTTCCATTCCGCGCACATCGCCGAGTTCTTCGCCACCGTCCGCGACGGCGGCGACCTGGCCGACCACCTCGGCGTGCGGCAGGCGGTCTTCGGCCGCGGCGGCGAACGCGATCCAGAGGGGTCCTGAGGCTCAGACCCTCGTCGTGGCCGGGTCGCCGCCGAATCGCTGTGCCAGCCACACCGGAATGATCGCCAGCACGGTGAGCGCGGCGGCGACCACGTTGATCACGGGAGCCTGATTGGGTCGGAAGAGGTTTCCGAAGATCCAGATCGGCAGGGTCTGCACGGTTGGTCCCGCGGTGAACGTGGTGACGACGATCTCGTCGAAGCTGAGCGCGAAGGCCAGGATCGCACCGGCGACCAGGGCGCCGCGCATCATCGGAAACGTCACGTAGCGGAACGTCTGCCAAGTCGAGGCGCCAAGGTCGGTGGAGGCGTCCTCGAGGGCGGTGCCGAGCCTGCGCAGCCGAGCCTGCGTGTTGTTGAAGACGATGACGATGCAGAACGTGGCGTGCCCGATGATCACTGTCGCCAACCCGAGCGTGATGCCCAGCGCCGAGGTGAACGTCGCGTTGAGCGCGATGCCGGTGACTATGCCTGGCAACGTGATCGGCAACACCACCAGGAAGCTGACGGTGTTTCGCCCGAAGAAGTCATACCGTTGCACTGCGAACGCTGCCATGGTGCCCAGCACCAACGCGATCGTGGTGGCGCCGACACCGACCAGTGCGGAGTTCGCCAACGACTTCCACATGCCACTGCTGCCCGCAGCATCCGCCCACCAATCCAGGGTGAAGCCGGTCGGTGGGAACGCGAACGTACGCGACGCGTTGAAGGCGTTGACGACGACGAGAAGCATTGGCGCGTAGAGGAACACCAACACCAGCACGGTCCAGGCGCGAGCCACGCGGCGAATGCCGACGGACAGCATCAGACGTTCTCCAACGCGCCCGTGCGCCGCATCGCGAGCAGGTAGAGCACGATCGCGAACAACGGGATGATCGACAGCGCGGCAGCCAACGGCTGGTTGTTGGCCGTGATGAGCTGCCCGTAGATGATGTTGCCGAGCAGCTGTGTCTTGCCACCGACGATCGTGACGGCGATGTAGTCGCCGAGCGACAGCGAGAACGTGAAGATGGACCCGGCGGCGATGCCGGGAAACACCATCGGCGCGACCACCATTCGCAACGTCGACAGATCGGATGCGCCGAGGTCCGAGCTCGCATCGATGAGCGAGCCGGGGACGCGCTCGAACGCCGCGAACACGGGGATGATCATGTATGGCAACCACAGATAGGTCAGCGTGACGACGGTGGCGATCAGACCGTAGCCAGGGCTGTAGCCGGTGGCCCAGGACAGCGGGCCCTCCGGTGAGAACAACATCCGCCACGCGTACGCCTTGACCAGGTAGCTGGCCCACAGCGGGGTCGTCACCGCCACCACGAGCGCCAGACGCACGCGCGGTGACGCGATCTTGGCCATGTACAGCGCCAACGGCACCGCCAGCACCGCGCACAGCACCGTGACCACCAGTGCCACCCCGACGGTGCGCAGCGTCACCGTCCGGAACACCTCGTCGGTCAACACCCTGGTGATGTTGTCTCCGGTCACGGTGTGCACCACCGCGCCGGTGAACGAGTTGGTGGTCCAGAACGCCGAGACCAGCAGTACGACAAGCGAACCCAGGTACGCCACCGCCAGCCACGTCAGTGGCGGCACCAGCAGGAACGCCAAGCCGAACCGCCTGCGGTACGACGCCGCAGGCGACTCGGTGGTCAGTTCGTCGGGGTCGGCTACCGTCACCCCTTGATCTGCTGCCACTTGTCGACCCACTCGTCGTAGGCCGTGCAGTTGTCCCCGCTGCCGTCCACGCAGTGCTTCTGGGGCGTGGTCCAATAGTGGATCTGAGCGGCGTACGACTCATCGGTCGCGTGGTAGATGTCGCAGAAGTCCTTCTCGGTGGTGAACTCGCACGCCTTCGTCTGGGCAGGCGCTTCACCGAAGTACTCGGCCACTTGGGCATTCACCGTGGGTGAGGTGATCCAGTCCATCCACTTGTACATGCAATTGGGGTGGGCGGCCTTCGCCCCAACCATCCAGGTGTCCGACCACCCCGTGGAACCCTCCTTCGGCAGAACGGTATTCACCTGAACCTTGTTCTCGGTGCCGATCGTGTTGGCGATCACCTGCCACGTCGTGCCGATCACCGAGGTGCCGGACTCGAACGCCTGGACCTCCTTGGTGTAGTCCGACCAGTATTCGCTGATGTTCTCCCGCTGCGCCTTGAGCAGCTCGACGGCGGCGTCGAGTTGTGCGCTCGTCAGCGAGTACGGATCCTTGATGCCCAAGTCCGGCTTGGTCTTCGAGAGATAGAGCGCCGCGTCGGCGATGTAGATCGGCGAATCGTAGGCGGTCACCTTGCCCTTGTACTCGCTCGCCCCGTCGAACACCGAGGCCCATGAGTTGGGGGCGTCATGGACGACGCCGATGTTGTACATCAGCAGGTTGGCGCCCCAACCGTGCGGAATCCCGTACATCTTGCCGTCGACCGAGTTCCACGACTTGTCCTTGAGGAACGGCGAGATCGTCGCGTAGTTGGGTACCAAAGCGGTGTTGACCGGCGCGACGTCACCGGCATAGATCAGGCGAAGGGTGGCGTCACCCGATGCTGAAACCCCGTCGTACTGGCCGCTTCTCATCAACTGAACCATCTCGTCGGAGGTGTTGCCGAGCTTGACGTTGACCTTGCAGCCGGACTCCTTCTCGAACGGGGTGACCCAGTCGACCTTCGGGTCGTTGGAGCCGTTCTCGGCGTAGCCGGCCCACGCGATCAGGTTGAGTTCGCCCTCGCCGTTTCCCAGCGCGCTGAGTGGTTCCATCTTCGGCGGAGCCTGGCCGGTCCCGCCGGAGGTGTCTGAGCTCGAACAGGCGACCACCAGGGCCGCGCATGCGGCGAGGGTGAGACCGAGTCGCGCGAGGGTGGGTTTCATGGCGGTGCTCCTGTCAGTTGGATCAGCCGTCCAGGTCGTGGACGGCACTTTCCTTCCACGCCAAGGTGATTGGCGCGCCGTGATCGACGTTCGGGGGTAGCCAGGTGCTCGCGGTGAGAACCGTGGCGGTCAGGGTGACACCCGGTGGGGCGTTCGCGACGATCCGGGTCGTTGGTCCGGCGTAGATCACTTCGGACACCGTGGCCTCGACCGTTCGCACGCCGGGCACGGCGTCGGTGTCGGGTGCGAAGACGGCGATGCGCTCGGGCCGGATGGCGAACAGGCCTTGCCTGCCGACGAGGGCGTTGGCCGCGGCCCCGTCCAGTACGTTCGCGGTCCCGACGAAGTCCGCGACGAAGCGGTTGGCCGGCTTCTCGTAGACGTCCCTGGCCCGGCCCACCTGTTCGATGCGGCCATCGTTGAACACGGCGAGCCGATCGCACAGCGTGAGCGCTTCGTCCTGGTCGTGGGTGACGATCACGAACGTGATGCCAACCTCGCGCTGGATGGCCTTCAGCTCGACCTGCATCTGCTCGCGCAGCTTGAGGTCGAGTGCGCCGAGGGGTTCGTCGAGCAGCAAGACGCGTGGCCGGCCGACCAGGGCTCTGGCCAACGCGACGCGTTGCCGCTGCCCGCCCGACAACTGGTCCGGGCGGCGTGGAGCCTGAGCGGTGAGCCGAACCATGTCGAGTGCGTCGGCGGTGCGGCGCCGCCGTTCGGCCTTGGCCACGCCGCGCACCTTGAGCCCGTACTCGACGTTCTGTGCCACCGTCATGTGGGGGAACAGCGCGTACTCCTGGAACACGGTGTTGACGTCGCGCGTGCGGGCAGGCCAAGAGGTGACGTCGATCCCGCCGAGCCGAATGGTGCCAGCGGTGGGTTGTTCGAAGCCGGCGATCATGCGCAGCACGGTGGTCTTGCCGGATCCGGAGGGGCCGAGGATCGCGAACAGTTCGCCGTCCTCGACGGTGAGATCGGCACCGTCGACCGCGACGACGCCGTCGGTGCCGCGCTCGTGGAACACCTTGCGCACGCCGATCAACTCGATCTGTGCTTCCCCCTGGGCGGTGGCGCTTGTCGTTGGCCCGTTGGAAGGCACGGTGGCGGTCCCGGAATTCGGCCCAGCAGGCATGGCGAGAATCGTATGGATCGGTGGGTCGAACTGCAGCCCAAAGCATGGATTTCGAATGAAACCGGGGTTTCACCGACTGTTTCCGTCCGTCGGCTGCTCTGGGGTGCCCGTCCAGAATCTTGATGCCAATGTGACCAGTGGCGCTGGTGAGGATATTGAGGTAGTTGTCATACGCTGGGATGCATGTCGATTTCCCGGCGCGACGTGCTCAAGTACGCCGCCGCCGCACCGGCAGTTCTTGGTCTGGGCGGCACCTTGGCAGCGGTCTCCGCAACGACGGCTGCGCCGTCGGCGTCCGCCGCGCCCCTCGGCATCCTGCTCGACTACGCGGCAGGGGTGATCAAGGCATCCGACATCCGTGCGGCGGGAGCCGCGGGTGCCATCAGGTACGTCTCCGACCGCCGCCCGGGTGGCCAGTGGATGCTCGGCAAGCCCATCCAGCTGCCGGAGGCCCGTGACTTCTACCAGGGCGGCCTTAAGATCGTGTCCTGCTACCAGTACGGCAAGCAGGACACTGCCGACTGGCTCGGCGGCCAGAACGCCGGCGTGCAGCACGCCAAGCGGGGCTGGCAGTTGCACATCGCCGCAGGTGGGTCCTACGGCGCACCGATCTACGCCTCGATCGACGACGACCCGTCCTTTGACCAGTACAAGCAGCAGGTCGCGCCCTACCTGAAGGCGTGGGAGTCGGTCCTCGGACGCCAGCGGGTCGGGGTGTACGCCAACTCGAAAACGATCGACTGGGCACTCCAGGACGGCATCGGCACGTATTTCTGGCAACACAACTGGGGATCACCCAAGGGGTTCACGCATCCCGCGGCGCACCTGCACCAGGTGGAGATCGACAAGCAGACTGTGGGTGGTGTCGGCGTCGACATCAATCACGTCCTCAAGCCACAATTCGGGCAATGGGACTAAGACTTACTGACCGGTAAGTTTTGGCAGCAAACAAATGGGCCGGTATGGGTCGTTCGGGTAGACACATCGGTCGTTGTTGTCGCCTCGCGCGAGGCGTCGACGATTCCGCCCGTTACCGAAGATTTCGACATAACGATTCGGTAACAATACTGCCTTGATCAGCGCCGTTGTTGCTACTCGACCGTAACCACGTGCATGCAGGACGTTTGTCCCGGAACACTCGGGGCCCGCCGGAAGCCCGCGTTACGCAATACGTGGTTACCCGAGCGTAGAACTCGCCAGTAACCATTTAGCGGCAGAAAATGGTCCTGGCTCTCATGACACTCTTATGGGGCTGGCCCGTCCGCTGGGCCGCCCGTGAGGGCAGTCCGGCCGCACTCCTCAACGCCCGAGGAGACGAGACCGGAGCCAGTCGAGATTCGACGCCGAATCGCACGACCCCGCATGCGAGCGGGGCCGAGCCGCCGAGACCCACGACCTGAAGACGAGCGATACGCGCCCAGCGCACCGAGGAGATGGACAAGACGTGACGATCAATGAGCAGAACCGAGTTTCCACCGGCCGCACCGATGCAGGCGACGCTTCGTCGACCGTGACCGGCGCGCATGCGCTGGTCGACCTGCTCAACGCCGGTGAACCGTATGCCGTCGCGTTCGGCGGGCAGGGCGGCAACTGGCTGGAGAACCTCGAAGAGCTGATCAGCTCGGCGGGCATCGAATCCGAGCTGAGCGAGGTCGTCGGCGAGGCTCAACTACTGCTGGAGCCCGTCGCCCGCGAGCTCGTCGTCGTGCGGCCGATCGGCTTCCAGCCGATGCAGTGGGTGCGCGCGCTGGCCGCCGACGAGCCACTGCCCACCTCCAAGCAGCTCACGACCGCCGCGATCTCCGGCCCCGGCATCCTGCTGGCGCAGATGGCCGCCATTCGCGCCGTGAAGCGCCAGGGGCTCGATCTTGATGGCACGCCTCCGGTGGCCATGGCCGGTCACTCACAGGGCACCATGGCCTGCGAATCACTCAGGGCCAACGGGACCCGCGACGCCGAGCTGCTGGCGCTGCTGCAGCTGATCGGTGCGGCTGGGTCGCTGGTGTCGCGGCGTCGGGGCATGGTCGGGCGCGGCGACAAGTCGCCGATGGTGTCGGTGACCAATGCCGATCCGGATCGCATCGCCGAACTGCTCGAGGACTTCTCCACAGACGTGCGCACCGTGCTGCCGCCGGTGCTGTCGATCCGCAACGGTCGCCGGTCGGTGGTCATCACCGGCACCCCTGAACAGCTGGCCCGGTTCGAGCTCTACTGCAGCAAGATCACCGAGAAGGAAGAGGCCGAGCGTAAGAACAAGCTCCGCGGTGGCGCCGTGTTCGCGCCGATCTTCCACAGCGTGCAGGTCGAGGTCGGCTTCCACACCCCACGGCTGGCCGACGGTGTCGACCTCGTAGACCGCTGGGCCGCAAGGACCGGCATCGACCCCGAGCTCGCCCACGACATGACGGAGTCGATCTTCGTGCGGCCCATCGACTGGGTCGCCGAGGTCGAGCGGCTGCACCAGGCAGGTGCGCGCTGGATTATCGACCTGGGCCCCAGCGACACCATCACCCGCGTGACGGCCCCCGTCATTCGCGGTCTCGGCGTCGGCATCGTCCCCGCCGCGACCCGCGCCGGACAGCGCAACCTGTTCACCGTCGGTGCGGCCCCCGAGGTGGCACCCGCCTGGTCGAGCTATGCCCCGTCGGTCGTCACGTTGCCCAACGGCTCGGTCAAGCTCTCGACCAAGTTCACCCGCATCACCGGACGCTCGCCGATCCTGCTTGCCGGCATGACGCCGACCACCGTCGACGCCAAGATCGTCGCCGCTGCTGCCAACGCGGGGCACTGGGCCGAGCTCGCCGGTGGCGGCCAGGTCACCGAACCCATCTTCGATGCGCGCATCGAGGAGTTGACCCAACTTCTCGAGCCCGGCCGCGCCATCCAGTTCAACACGCTGTTCCTCGACCCGTACCTGTGGAAGTTGCAGGTCGGCGGAAAGCGCCTGGTGCAGAAGGCCCGCCAGTCCGGCGCGCCGATCGACGGCGTGGTGGTCAGCGCAGGCATCCCCGAGCTCGAAGAAGCCGTTGACCTGATCGGTGAACTCAACGAGATCGGGATCACCAACGTGGTCTTCAAGCCGGGCACCGTGGAGCAGATCAAGTCGGTCATCAAGATCGCTGCAGAGGTCCCCAACCGCGAGGTCATCGTGCACATCGAGGGTGGCCGCGCCGGCGGGCACCATTCGTGGGAAGACCTCGACGACTTGCTGGTCTCGACGTACGGCGATCTGCGCAAGCGTTCGAACATCACCGTGTGCGTTGGTGGCGGCATCGGCACCCCAGAGCGCGCCGCGGAGTACCTGTCCGGTCGCTGGGCCGCGCGCTACGGCTTCCCCGACATGCCGGTCGACGGCATCCTGGTCGGTACCGCGGCGATGGCTGCGCTCGAGTCGACGACGTCGCCCGCGGTCAAGCAACTGCTGGTCGAGACGAACGGCACCGATCAGTGGATCGGCGCCGGAAAGGCCCAGGGCGGCATGGCTTCCAGCCGTAGCCAGCTGGGCGCCGACATCCACGAGATCGACAACTCCGCGTCGCGTTGTGGCCGGTTGCTCGACGAGGTCGCGGGCGACGCCGACGCGGTCGCCGAGCGGCGTGACGAGATCATCGCCGCAATGGCCGGGACCGCCAAGCCGTACTTCGGCGACGTCGCGGACATGACCTACCTGGAGTGGCTGCAGCGCTACGTCGAGCTGGCCATCGGTGACGGCGACAGCACTGCCGACACCGCCGCGCCTGGCAGCCCGTGGCTGGCCGACACCTGGCGCGACCGGTTCGAGGAGATGCTCAAGCGGGCCGAGGCTCGGCTGCACCCCGCGGACTCCGGCCCGATCGAGACCTTGTATGGCGTGGACGCCGAAGGTGAAGCGCTGCTGGAGGATCCGCAACGCGCCATCACGGAGCTGCTGGCGAGCTACCCGGACGCGGAGACCGTCAAGCTGCATCCCGCCGACGTGCCGTTCTTCGTCACGCTCTGCAAGACGCTTGGCAAGCCCGTCAACTTCGTGCCCGTCATCGACAAGGACGTCCGGCGCTGGTGGCGCAGTGACTCGCTGTGGCAGGCACACGATGCGCGCTACTCGGCCGACCAGGTGTGCATCATTCCCGGCACGGAGGCCGTCGCGGGCATCACCCGCGTCGACGAGCCGGTCGGTGAGTTGCTCGACCGGTTCGAGCAGGCATCCATCGACGACGTGATCGCGTCCGGCGCCCAGCCTCTCGCCGTGGTGTCCCGTCGTCAGGCCCGCGTCGACGTCACCGGCCCGCTGGCCGTCGTGCTCGACTCGCCCGACGTGCTGTGGGCCGGCCGCACCGCCATCAACCCGGTGCACCGCATTGGTGAGCCGAGTGAGTGGCAGGTCAACGAAAATCGTTCTGCGACACATCCGTCCACTGGTGCCCGACTCGAGCTCGCAGGTGAGCACGTCACCCTGAGCGTGCCGTTGTCCGACATCTGGATCACCATCCGGTTCACCCTGCCCGCAACGACGGTCGACGGTGGAATGCCCCTCGTCACCACCGAGGATGCGTCGACCGCGATGCGCGCCGTATTGGCGATCGCCGCGGGCGTCGAGGGCCCGGAAGCCCTGCCGCCGGTGACCAACGACAGCACCACCGTCACGGTCTCCTGGGACCCGGAGGAGGTCGCCGACCACACCGGCGTCACCGCGACGTTCGGTGCGCCGTTGGCACCCGGCCTGACCCTGGTGCCGGACGCATTGGTCGGCCGTACCTGGCCCGCCGTGTTCTCCGTCATCGGTGCCGCAGTCACCGACGCCGGATTCCCAGTCGTGGAGGGTCTGCTGAGCCTGGTGCACCTCGACCACGCGGCGCACCTGCTCGCGCCGATGCCCAAGTCCGCGGCCGAATTGAGCGTCACCGCAACGGCTTCGCCTGCCGTCGACACCGAGGTCGGCCGCGTTGTGCCGGTCGAGGTGACGATCACCGACGAAGACGGCACCCTGCTGGCGAAGTTGCAGGAGCGGTTCGCCATCCGCGGTCGCACCGGCGCCATCGCGTTGGCCGATCCTGAGCGTGCCGGCGGAGCGATCACCGATAACGCAACCGACACGCCACGCCGCCGGCGCCGCGACGTCACCGTCGCCGCGCCGACCGACATGAGCGCGTTCGCCGTGGTGTCCGGTGACCACAACCCGATCCACACCGACCGTGCCGCCGCACTGCTCGCCGGGCTGAAATCGC
>JAOPVF010000081.1 GCA_025963195.1 Mycobacterium sp.
ACCCTGAGCAGGTCGCGGGCCTGACGTGTGCCGACTGGCCGGTTGTCCACTAGACGGGTTGCTCCCCCCACGAGCTGGTGCGCGCGATGTCGTCGTGCGCGCCGCTAGTGATTATGACGGAGGAGGAGCCGATTGCTGCGCAGCCGGTTGCTGTGGCTGTGCTGATTGTTGGGCCTGAGCTTCGGTGTTGCCTGCGGACGCCTGGGGGTTGCCGTAGGTCGGGAAGCCGGTGGGAGGCGTCGGGGGCCCCGAGTGCTGCTGGGTGGTGGGGAAGCCACCGGTCGACTGACCGCCCTGGTAACCCTGGCCGTACTGCGGCGGGTAGCTCGGCCGCTGCTGTGGCGCGGGACCGCCGTGCTGCGGCTGACCTTGGGGTTGGCCTTGGGGTTGGCCTTGGGGTTGGCCGTAGTAGCCGCCGGGGGCGCCGTACGGGTTGTACTGCTGTTGCTGGTCGTACTTCGGCTTCGGCACCGGCGCCTTGATGACACCGGAGTCCAGCAACAACCAAGCCACCGCAGTGATCGTCTGCAGCAAGCTGAAGGCGATGACCAGGTAGAGCGCCCAGTCGATGGTGGCGCCGTTCGGCGCGTTGATGACCTCACCGATGACCAGGAGGAACGCCAGGACGGCGGTGACGGCTGCCACGGCGGAGTAGTTGTTCTGCTTGGGCAGCAGCGTCACGCCGGCCACCAGGCCGGACAGGAGCGCCACCAGCACGGCGATGCCGAGACCCAGCGTGCTTCCGCTGGCGGAGCCGAGCTGAGGAAACTCCGAGTTACTGATGGTGAACTGCGGGCCGAAACTCGACAGATAGACCGCGAGACCGAGCACCGCGACCGCGATGGCCAGGTACAGCGGCAGCTTGCTCGGGCCCGGTGGATCGGACTCCGGAGCCTTGGAGAACTGTTGCGTTGGTACGGAGAACTGCGTCGTCGGCGGTGTGGGTGTATAGCCGGGGCTATTGGGCGGGTAGGTCATGACCTCTCCTGTGCATTGATTCGACCATCCAACGCTAGCGCACGTAGGCGGGGGCCCGACGTCCGCGAAGCGCACGGAGCGCCGAGCACCCGCCGTGAGCAAACAGCCGCGGTCAGGCCGAGACGAGAACCGGGGCGTCGCGCGAATTGTCTTCGGACTCCTCGATTTCGCGCACCAGGGGAAGGACGTTGGCGCCGAAGTACTCGATCTCCTCCTGGAAGTGAAGGAAGCCGCCGAGGATCAGGTCCGCACCGCGTTTGCGGTATGCGGCGATGCGTTCGGCGATCTGTTCAGGCGTGCCGATCAACTGGGTACGGAACCCGTCGTTGTACTGCACCAAGTCCTCGAACGACGAGTCGGCCCACATTCCCTTCTTGTCGCCCGTGGAGTTGCCGGCCTGCTGCACGGCGCCGCGGAAACCCTCGACCGCGGGCCGGTTCGCCTTCTCGATGATCTCGCGGAGCGTTTCCTTTGCTTCCTTCTCCGTGTCCCTGGCGATGATGAATCCGTTCAGCCCGACACTCACCTCGCGGTTTGCGCTACGGGCGTGGTCGCGGACTTCGACGACCTGTTCGGTGAGGCCGTCGAAGTCCTTGCCGTTGGAGAAGTACCAATCCGAGTACAGGCCGCCGTTGCGCCGAGCAGCCGTCGAGTTACCACCCTGGAAGATTTCCGGATTGGGCCGTTCGGGCGTGTTGAGCGGCTTGGGCTTCAGGGTGAAGTCGTGGATGCGGTAGAAGTCGCCGCGGAAGTCAACGTCATCCTCGGTCCAGATCTTGCGCAGCACCTGGATGAACTCCGCGCTGCGGCGGTAGCGCTCGTCGTGCTCGAGCCACGGCTCGCCGAGGTGGGTGAACTCGTCCTTGAACCAACCGGACACCACGTTGACGGCGAAGCGGCCGTTGGACAGGTGGTCGGCGGTGGCGCCCAGCTTCGCGAGGACGGCGGGCTGCCACAGGCCGGGGTGGACGGCCGCGATGACCTTGAGGCGCTCGGTGGCCAAGAGCAGTGCCAGGCTGAAGCTCGTCGACTCGTGCTGGTACTCGGCGCCGTAACTGGCCTCGTAGCGGACCTGGGACAGCGCGTACTCGAAGCCGTTGTTCTCCGCGGTCTGGGCGAGCTTCTTGTTGTAGTCGTAGTTCCAGTCGGTGCGCTGCTCGATGTCGCTGGTCACGAGGCCACCGCTGACGTTGGGCACCCAGTAGGCGAACT
Source organism: Mycobacterium sp. (assembly GCA_025963195.1). Classification (GTDB taxonomy): domain Bacteria; phylum Actinomycetota; class Actinomycetes; order Mycobacteriales; family Mycobacteriaceae; genus Mycobacterium. The sequence continues at coordinate 2,191 of JAOPVF010000081.1, forward strand.
TGACGTGGTCGGCGATGCGTTCAGTCGTCATGGTGTGCATCCCAGCAGCGGGGGCGGACTCCGTCGTGGGTAACACTCGCGCTGAACTTTTCTGCGTCGAGGGCACGCGTGTTCAGTGCAAAGCTTGGAACCCGGCAAACAACCGTGTGCCCGGCGCGCTGAAAGTAGCCTCCGAGAATCGCGCAGCTGGACTTTGACGAAGGCTGGGCAAGCAGCTAGAGGCCGTGTACCGGCGCCGCGACGTCATCCGTCGTCGTCGCCTGGTCATGAACGCACTCAGTGCCCAACCTGGTGAAGATGTAGTGGACCTCGGGTGCGGTCCCGGTTTCTATTTGACGGAATTAGCCGAACAGGTTGCGCCCCTGGAGGCTTCCACAACGTCACCGCCGAGGGCCATGCCTTCGCCACCATCGAGCTGGATCCCGAAGCGTACGGTGGTTCGCTCATTGACGTCATCGCGGAGTACGCGGCCAAGCAGGCCGGGATGGATCCCGACGAGGTACGCACCTGGAGGGCGGAGCAGGAGCAGTCAGGCGGTAATGGGCGAGTTCTACTTTTCCTACGTGCAGTGCTGCTTCATTGCGCACGAGTCGTAACACGGAACGTCAGCCGGTTCACCCTCGCCCGGTGAGATGAGCGAGCACCGGCTTGATGTCCTCGGTGGGCGAGAAATCGATGTATTCGCAGTCGGTGACCGCCTCCGGTGCGTGACCAGCAGCCCAGTAGAACGCGTCCCCCGCCGAGTAGTCGTGTGGTTCGTCGGCGGTGTGCATGCGCAGTCGTCCGCTCAACATGTACCCCCAGTGCGGGCACTGGCAGAGGTCGCCGTCGAGTCCAACCAGCGCGGGCCGCAGGTCGGTGCCTGCCGCTAATTGCACCCAGGCGATGGACATGTCACCGACCTCCTGAGTCCGGAAGTCAACGCCCCCACCCTGCAAGACCGCTGGGATCTCGTCTCGTGACAATCGCTTCATGGCACGCCCCTCTCAGTTTGCCAACGATCGGCTGAGCGTAGTTCCGTCCAGCGTGTTACGGACCAACCCGGTCAACATGGTTCGCTACGGCACTGGCCACCACGATCGGTGTCGCGGCGATTCCGTTGAATCGCGACGACGTCACCGATGTATAGGCACCCATCATGGGGCTGACCACGACGTCCCCCACCTGAAGCGGTGGCATCGGGTAGTCGCGGGCGATGACGTCGACGCTGTCGCAGGTGGGGCCGGCCAGCGTGACCGGCCGGAGGTCGGATGACGGGCCGGCGCGAAGTTCGTCCAACGCCAGGATCGGCGGGTGCACGTCTTCGGTGAGGACGTTCGAGTACGACCCGTACAAGCCGTCGTCCAGGTAGTGCCACACCTTGCCGTCCCGGGTGGCGGTGCCGACGACGCTGGTCAACAGCGTCATGCAGCTCGCGACCAGGATCCGGCCCGGCTCGGCGAGCATGACGTAGTCACCGCGATGCGGTCCCAGAACCTCGTCGACGACATCGGCGATCGCGCTCATCGGCGGCATGTCCTCGCGGTAGGACACCGGGAAGCCGCCACCGATGTCGATGCTCGGCACGCGCAGCCCGAGCGTCCGCTCGACGTGTTTGGTGAGGTCGACCGTCGCACGAAGCGCATCCCGGTACGGCTGTACCGACGAGCCCTGGCTGCCCACGTGGAAGCTGAAGCCCTCGAATCGGACTCCCGCGGCGATGACGTGCTTGACGAGTAGTTCCGCCTCGGCGGGGTCGACACCGAACTTGGCGGAGAGATCCGACTTCGCGGACGGATTCGGGAACGACAGCCGCACCAGGATCCCGATGTCGGCCGGCCGGCCGACGAACTTCTGTGCCTCGACGGGGTTGTCGACGACGAACGTGCGGATGCCTTGGGCGTAGGCGTGGTCGATGTCCGCGGGCTTCTTCACCGGGTGGGTGTGGATGCAGCGGTCCATCGACACCCCAAGGGAACGCACGTGGTCGACTTCGGCAGTGGTCGCCACGTCGAAACCGCTGCCGCACGCCGCCAGGACGGTGATCACGGCTGGGTGTGGCAGCGCCTTCACCGCGTAGTGCAATCGGAACCCGCGTAGGTGCTCGTTGAGCATCGAATATTGTGCGGCCACGCGATAGGGGTCCAGCACCAGCAGCGGCGTGCCATGTTCGGCGATGAGGTCGCCCCAGCGATGGGTGCGCGCCTGCGACCGCAGCGCGTCACGAAACTGCAAGCGCCGCAACGGATCCATCGTCGGCCTCCTCTGTCGTGAGGCGGCTCACCGCAAGTAGTCCCTTGAAGCGCTCGTAGCTGAGGATGACCAACGCGTAGAAGCCGACATCGGCGACCAACTTCCCGAAGATCCAGCCGCCGAGCACATTGCCGAACAGGACGGGCCCCAGATAGAAGGCCACCGGGCGGATGAGCAGGCTGTCGATCACCTCCGCAAGGCCGAACTCGATCGCGACGCTGCGAAGGGCGAAGGCGTTCGCGGTCAGCACACGACGCGCGCGCCGAAGATGCCCATGTTCGCGGTAGGTGGTGCGCACCGCGCAGGTGTATGCGGCGGCGTAGTACCCGGCCGAAGCGCCGATGGTCGCGGCCACCGCGGCCGCGGCGTAGGAGCCGGTGAATAGGTAGGCGATTGCGGCACCGCCCAATTCACCTGCCGTTCCCGCGATCTCGCAGGGCAAATAGCGACGCACCCATTCCAGCAGCTTCTTACCCGTCGAGCATTCGGAGTTCATGCCCCGAACTGTTCCGGGATGGGTAAGCCTGGGCACGCGTAGCGGACTACTCGTGTCTGGGCCCTCCGCAACCCGGGCAGGGTCCCAAGCTTGCACCCGCGACTAGAACACGTTCTAATTCTGGTCATGGACTATGGGCTCGTACTCTTCACCAGTGACCGCGGCATCGCGCCGGCCGCCGCCGCGAAACTTGCCGATGATCACGGGTTTCATACGTTCTACGTGCCCGAACACACCCACATCCCGATCAAGCGCGAGGCCGCGCACCCGACCACCGGCGACGAGACCCTGCCCGACGACCGTTACATGCGCACGCTGGACCCGTGGGTCTCGCTCGGTGGCGCGGCAGCGGTGACGTCGCGCGTGCGGCTGTCCACTGCGGTCGCCCTGCCCGTCGAGCACGACTGCATCACGCTGGCCAAGTCGATCGCCACGCTCGATCACCTCTCCGGTGGACGGGTCAGCCTCGGCGTCGGATTCGGGTGGAACACCGACGAACTCATGGATCACAACGTGCCGCCTGGCCGCCGCCGCACGATGCTGCGCGAGTACCTCGAGGCCATGCGGGCCCTGTGGACCCAGGAAGAGGCCGAATACGACGGCGAGTTCGTCAAGTTCGGTCCCAGCTGGGCCTGGCCCAAGCCGGTGCAGTCGCACATCCCCGTGCTCGTCGGCGCGGCGGGCACCGAGAAGAACTTCAAGTGGATCGCCAAGAGCGCCGATGGCTGGATCACCACACCCCGCGACTTCGACATCGACGCCCCGGTGAAGATGCTGCAGGACACCTGGGCTGCGGCGGGCCGCGACGGCGCACCCCAGATCGTGGCGCTGGACTTCAAGCCCGACCCGGACAAGCTGGCCCGCTGGGCTGATCTCGGCGTCACCGAGGTGCTGTTCGGGCTGCCCGACAAGTCGGAGGCCGACGTCGGCTCCTACGTGGAGCGCTTGGCTGGCAAGCTCGCCGCGTTGGTCTGAGACCTTTCGCCGGCGATCACGAGTTGGCGCACTTCACCCCGTCGTGCCTGCACTAGCGTTGTCATCGTGACTGGGGACCTGAAGGTCGACACCGCGGCGCTGGAGGCGGTCGCCCGCCAGCTCAACGGTTTGAGCGACCAGCTGACCAGCGGAGGCATCACTCACGAGTGGCAACCGCCGGTGGCGCAGCCGACAGGGCCGGCAACGGTCGCCGTCACTGCCGCCGCCAACCACCTCGCCGGCGAGTGCGCTGGCAACCTGAGGGTGTTCTCCGAGGACATTGCACGCGCCGCGCGTTTCTACGCGGCGATCGACACCGCCGAGGGCAGCAAGATCGATCAAATGCTGCCTCCGAAGTAGGCGCGCGAAGTGGTGGAGACGCCGACTCGCTCGCGCATCGAGGGGTGGACGACGGGGCACTTGAAGTCCGCTGCCTTGGGGTGGGAGCGCCAAGCCACCCTCACTGAGCAGCTCTATACGCAGGCACAGCATGCCGTCGACACGGCCCCGTGGACCGGTGCTGCGGCGGACAAGGCCAGCGCCAAACTGTTCGAGAATCTGGTGAAGATCCGAGGTGCGCTTGAACATTTGAAGCAGGCCGAGAAGATCGCCACCGCGGGTGCTGATGCGATCGATGCCGCGAAACGCAGCGCAGTCGCCGCCATTCAGAACGCCGTCGAGCAGTTCTTCGCCGTCGCCGAGGACCTCACCGTCACCGACCGCATGCCGCCTATCTTCGGCGCACCACTAGCAGTGGTGAGAATGCTTGCCGCCGCGCACTTCCAAGCCGACATCCGTGCCAAGGCAATGCTGCTCGCCCAGACCGATGAAAAGGTCGCCAACGAACTCGACGCCATTGCCCGCACCCTTCAAGAGTTCGACATGGAGGGCGGCAAGGGCGGCGTACCCGGCGCCGGCCCATCGCCCGATCCGCGAATCGTCGGGGGCCCAACGCCATTGAGGCCGGACGGTACCCAAGGCGACTTGAACGTCACGATTCCTGGCACTGGAATCGAGATCAGTGGGGACGGACGCACCGACTATCCGACACTCAACGGTCAGCCCAATCCGCTTGAAGTTCCCAAGGGCACACGGCCTCTGCCGACGGGGACCATCGTCGGCCCCGGCGGCAAGCAGTACGCGCTCTACAGCGAAGTCCCGTACGAATTACCCGATGGTTCGAAGAACCCCGAGTACGCGACCGCCGACACCACCGTCGTCGACATGAACGATCCATCGAAGAGCATCGGCATCCTGCCCGGGATTTCTCAGGCCAGCGGTGTCTACGACCCGAAGACCAACCGCATGGTCATCGTTGGAAACACCGGCCCACATCCAGGAGACCGGACGAGAATGCTGTACATGTCCGACCCGATCGACCCTGCCAACCCCAATGCATGGATGCAGACGCTCAAACCGCAGGGCGAGATCCAGGGCCTGCCCGGCGATCGCGAGAATCAACTCGTCGCACTCAAGGGCGGCGGCTTCATGCTCGTCGGTTCGGACAACTTCAACCAGAACGTCCCTGGAGACCAGCCCATGGGCGCTATCACCGCCTCGACGCCCGAAGGTCTCCTGACCGCCCAGGCGACACCGCTCTTCCCGACGGGGCAAGGCTGGCCCGGGGGCGCAGCGCCCTACGGCCCGACGGTCATCGACACCGTGTACGACCCAGTGACGGGTCAGGAATCCGTTCAACTCCGGGTGAGCACCTGGGAGAAGCCGCCGGGATGGGTTCCGACACAGGAGCAGCCGACGATGCCGTACAACCCCAAGACCTACCAAACCAACGTCACCGTCCAACACTAACGAAGGGCACGAATTCCATTGAGCGGCAACCACTTGCGAATGACCGTGTTGCGCGCACTCGCGACGACTGCATTCGTCGCCTCGGCTGGAGTCGTGTCACTACCCTCGGCGGCTGCACAGCCAATCGGTTTCCCCGACCTGACCCGGTTCACTGACGCCGACCCCGGGCACTACACCCGGCCGTTCTCGTACGCAGAGCGCTGGGCGAACGGGTATCTGTTCTTCACGACGCCCGACGGCATCAACTGCGCCATCGGTGGCTCGTCCTGGTGCACGGGCGAATTCCCAGGGCGTCCCGACAACCCGGCAGCTTGCGATTCGGTGCAGCGCGATGGGGACGCGGCAACGCAGCCCTTCGCATTCGGTTCCAACGACGGACAATGCGTACCCACTACGGACGCGCTGCTGGGCTCCGGACAGAAGGTGACCAACACTGCCTTCGGCACCACGTGCGTCGTTGGCGACGGACGGCTCACTGCTTGTATTCAGAATGATCACGGCTTCGTCCTGCAACCCTCCGGCAGCTGGGTCTTCTGATGCGTGTGGCGCAATGGCTGACCGCTCTGGTGCTCGGGCTAGCCGCCTGCTCCGCGGCCCCGAAGACGGCGGTTCTACCCGCGAACTTCCCTGACCTGAGCTCCTTTACGGAGGAAACGTCAGCCAACTTCACCCAGAGCGGAACGGGTTTCACCGCACCGAATGAGGTCAGCTGCGTACTCGATTTCGGGCCGCATGAAATCACGGTGTGCAACGGCAGCATTCCGGGCGTTCCCAGTTCTGTGCCGGGAAGCGGCTGCGTCTTGGTGCACAAGGCCGACCCAGCCACGAGTAACGCACCGTATGTGTTTCAGCGCTCTGGCGCCGAGTGCGCATCATCGCGGCGCCCGCACATCACCATCGATAGAAAGCTCACCACGAAGAACAGCACGTGCGCGATCGGCGATGGTGGGCTAATCGCCTGCATCGACGCCGACAACCAGCACGGCTTCGTTCTGCAACCGTCGGGCAGTTGGGCCTTCTGAGCCCGCCTCAGCGCACTCGGGTAGTCGACTACGCGTGATCAGATCAATTGTGGAGACGACAGTTCAGGGCACGAGGACTCACCCTCAGCGGACGTGAAAGGACATGTCATGCCCAGCATCAGCCCACTCATCGCCCACATCTTCGACGATCGCCCCGGCAACCATCGCCGCGCCAAGCGTGACGCGGATGGATACCGCCTGCGCTTCGAGTCCAAGGGGCGGGTGTCGCGACGCCGTTCGAAGTGACTGGCGCTCAGCCAAGCGTGGCGCGGTTGATGCCGTCGTCGGTCGACTTCACCGCGATGGGTGCGCCGATCGGGTCTCCTCCGGTCATCAACGCCACCAGGTCTTCGTCATCGGAAAGGGCCATGAACCTGCTGCCGTCGGCGTCGAGCCTGCCGATGATGACGCCGGTCGTGACGGGCCAGTCGTAGCGCACCGAATAGGTCTCGATGGTTCCGGGTCCGTCGGCGTTGCGAGTGACCGCGACCTTCGGCAACGCGGCAATGTCGTCTTGTAAAGCCTCGCTGCGATCGGATGCCCAGTCACCGGGTTCCGTCGAGTACACCCCGACCGAGTACTTGCTCATGACGCCGCCGTTGGCGCCGACGAGGCCGAACTTGCCTGGCCTCTCCCGCATTTCGGCCACGGTCTCGGCGATCCCGTGCAGCGAGTAACTGTTGCCGGGACCACCGAAGTACGGCAGCCCACCGGTGAGCGTGAGCCCTCTCGGATCATCTGCCGTCAGACCGAACTCGTCGCACACGGCGAACACCGGGAAGGGGAAGCAGCTGTACAGGTCGAAGGTCGCGACGTCGTCGATGCCGATACCGGCAACCCGGAGTGCTTCTGCCACAGCCTGTTTCGCGGAGTAACTCACGCTAGTGTCGACGCGATCCAAGAGGTCCTGCTCGGTCTGATCGGCGTGGCCCCGCAGGTACACCCACTTCTTCTCGGGCACACCGAGCCGGCGGGCGGCCGCCACCGACATCACGACCGCGGCCGCGCCCTGATTGACCGTGTCGCGGGCGACCAACAGCCGGGGATACGGGTCGCAGATCATCCGGTTGTCGTCGGTGACGGTTTCGATCTCCTCGACGGAGCGCTCCACCGGCGATGACGAAAACTGGTTCTTGGCAGCGACTTTGGAGAATGGCGCGAAGAGCTGTGCCATCTGACGGCGGTAGTCGCCCACACTGAGGCCCAAGCGGGCACGGCGGGCGTTGTCGAGGAGTCCGTATTGCACCGGCGCACCGGTCAGCCCGTGCTTGGCGGTGTACTCGCTCATGTACCGCTCGAAGCCGTAACCGCGGTCTTCGAGCTGACCACCGACGTGCTCGGTGAAGTCCGGCTTGTCGAACCTTTCTCCCGTCGCTTCGCTCGCCCTGGCCCGGTCGGCGAAGTACTTCGCGGTGGACCCCGGCTCGGAGCCCAGGATCAGCGCCACTTCGACGTCGCCTGCCGCGATCGCGCCGGCGAACTCCGTCATCAGCTTCTGCGGGCCGTTGCCGCCGATCGGTTCGAGCACCGCGCGCACGGGATCGGCGCCGACCCGCTTCGCGACCGACCGCACGTAGTTGTCCGACGCCCCGAGCGGCGGCTTGTCGAACGGCGTGCAGATCTCGAACTGCCGCAGCCCGGCGAACACCTCGATGGCCTTGGCGACCGCCTCGACGTCGGCACCGGTGTCGAGCAGCGCGGCGCGGACGCCCTCGGTGGCCAGGTCGACCGCCGACATGCCGCGGTAGTCCGGGTCGTCGATGCGTTCGGTGAACTGGCCGACGCCGACGATCACCGGGGTGCGTGGATCAACCGGCATGTGACAAACCTCCTGGCAAGTGTTACTTCGAGAGGCTAATAGAAAACTGGAACGTGTTCCAATCCCGGTGCGCCCGAGAATGCAATCAGGGCTGTGATTCACGAAGAATCACAGCCCTGAGTGCAAACTCAACGAACGCTTACAGGTTGGCGAGAAGCTCCCGCGCCAGCGCCGCGGTGGCGGACGGCGTCTTGCCGACCTTCACACCGGCGGCCTCGAGCGCTTCCTTCTTGCCCTCGGCGGTGCCCGCACCGTCGGACACGATGGCGCCTGCGTGGCCCATCGTCTTGCCCTCGGGCGCGGTGAAGCCCGCGACGTAGCCGACGACCGGCTTGCTCACGTTGGCCTTGACGTAGGCGGCGGCCTTCTCCTCGGCGTCGCCGCCGATCTCGCCGATCATCACGATGATCTTGGTCTCGGGATCCTTCTCGAACGCCTCGATGGCGTCGATGTGGGTGGTGCCGATGACCGGGTCGCCGCCGATGCCGATGGCGGTCGAGAAGCCGAGATCGCGCAGCTCGTACATCATCTGGTAGGTCAGCGTGCCGGACTTGGACACCA
>JAOPVF010000098.1 GCA_025963195.1 Mycobacterium sp.
CTGGTCGTGGATCGGCTGTCGGCGCTGATGCTCGTGGTGTCGTCAATTGTGTTGCTGTGCGTGGTCTTCTACGCGATCGGGCAGGGTATCCGCGACGGCGACGAGCGGCAACCGGTGTCGATCTTCCTGCCCACCTATCTTGTGCTGTCGGCAGGCGTCTGCACGGCGTTCCTGGCAGGCGATCTGTTCAACCTGTTCGTCGGGTTCGAGGTGCTGCTGTCGGCGAGCTTCGTGCTGCTGACGATCGGCGCCAGCAAGGACCGTGTCCGCGCCGGCATCGCCTATGTGATGGTCTCGATGGTGTCGTCGCTGGTGTTCCTGTTCGGCATCGCGTTGGTGTATGCGGCCACCGGAACACTGAACCTCGCCGAGCTTGCCGTGCGGCTCGACGGTGTGACGGCGGGCACCCGCACCGCGTTGTTCGCGGTGCTGCTGGTCGCGTTCGGCATCAAGGCCGCGGTGTTTCCGCTGTCGACGTGGCTGCCCGACTCCTACCCCACCGCGCCGGCACCGGTTACCGCCGTGTTCGCCGGCCTGCTGACCAAAGTCGGTGTGTACGCGATCATCCGGGCGCATTCGCTGCTGTTCCCCGGTGGCGCGATGGATCGCATCATGCTGGTGGCGGCGCTGCTGACGATGCTCGTCGGGATCTTCGGCGCCATCGCGCAGAGCGACATCAAGCGGCTGCTGTCCTTCACCCTGGTCAGCCACATCGGTTACATGGTGTTCGGCATCTCGCTATCCAGCGCGCTCGGCATGGCGGGCGCCATCTACTACGTCGCCCACCACATCGTCGTGCAGACGACGCTGTTCCTGGTGGTCGGCCTGATCGAACGGCAGGCGGGGGCGTCGACGTTGCAACGCTTGGGCGGGCTGGCCGCCGCCAGTCCTCTGTTGGCGTTGGTGTTCTTCGTGCCAGCGCTCAATCTCGGTGGAATACCGCCGTTCTCGGGGTTCATCGGCAAGGTGGCGCTGTTGGAGGCGGGCAGCCAGGACGGCTCGGTCTTGGCCTGGACCCTGGTGGGTGGCAGCGTCATCACGAGCCTGCTGACGCTGTACGTGATGGCCAGGGTGTGGACCAAGGCGTTCTGGCGCCCACGCGCCGACGCACCCGAGGGCAACCTGTCAGCCGCGTCGCCGTCGGCGCTGCTCGACGACGGCGAAGAGATCGACTACGCCGATCGCGATGACGTCGGCCGGATGCCGGTGGGAATGCTGGTGCCCACGGGTGCGCTGATCGCGGTGGGCCTGACCCTCACCGTGCTGGCAGGCCCGATCTTCGCCTACAGCGAGCGCGCCGCCGACGAAGTCCTCGACCGCGGGCAGTACGTATCGGCAGTGCTGGGGGAACACCGATGAGGCAGTGGCTGTTGCGGGTCTGGGTGCTGTGCTGGCTCATCCTGGTGTGGATGTTGTTGTGGGGCACGGTCTCCGCCGCGAACGCACTGAGCGGTCTGGCCATCGCACTGGTGATCACCGTGCTGCTGCCCCTGCCTCCGGTGCCCATCGAGGGCAGGCTCCATCCGTTGTCGCTGCTGCGGTTGGTCGTCCAAGTGGCCTACTACCTGGTGCTGTCGTCGGTTCAGGTGGCGTGGCTGGCGGTCAAACCCGGCCCACCCCCGCGCACGGCGGTGCTGCGGGCGCACCTCGCGCTCAAGTCGGATTTGGTTCTGGCCCTGGCGGTCAACGTGATCAACCTGATCCCCGGCTCGATCGTCCTGGAGATCGACCAGACCCGCAGGATGATCTACGTCCATGTCATCGACGTCGGCTCCGACCGTTCGGTGAACCGGTTCTACCATCAGGTCGCCGAGGTGGAGCGGCTGATGATCGCGTCGTTCGAGCGTGAGAGCGACTGGAAGGCGTCGACGCAGAGGGAGGACGCGTGACGACCGTTTGGGTGATCGCGGCGGTGCTCCTCACTGCGGCCGCGGGAATCACGATGTTCCGGCTTCTCGTTGGCCCCGGCACGCTGGACCGGTTGGTGGCACTGGACACCTTCGTCGCGGTGACGATGTGCGCCATCGGCACATGGGCTGCCTACAGCCTCGACACCACCGTGACGTACAGCCTGACCGCGCTCGCACTCATCAGCTTCGTCGGCTCGGTCAGCGTGGCCCGTTTCCGCGTGCGGGACACCGACGTGAGCCGTGTCCGCGACGACGGGACCGCGCAATGACATTCAATGGTGTCCTCGACGTCCTGGTCGGGGTGCTGGTGCTCGGCGGATCGATTCTGGCGCTGACGGCGGCGATCGGCGTGGTCCGGTTTCCCGACACCCTGTCGCGAATGCACGCCGCCACCAAGCCTCAGGTTTTGGGCCTGCTGCTCGTGCTGGCAGGTGCCGCGATCCGGCTTCGCGGAAACGCCGACGTGGGCATGGTGATCCTGGCCGGACTCTTCACCGTGATCACCGCCCCCGTGGTGGCCAACCGGGTCGGCCAACTCGCATACCGGGAACAGAGTTTCCGTGACGATCTTCTGACCCGCGACGAGATGGCCGAGTACGACGAGAACTGATGTGCTCAGTAGCGATCGAGCTCGATCAACCGCTCGTCGCTGATTCCGAAGTGATGGGCAACTTCGTGGAGTACCACGTGCATGACCTCGCCATGTAGCCGATCCGCGTCGCCGGCAGCGCGCCGTGTGATCGGCCCACTGAAGATGCTGATCCTGTCGGGAAGCACGCCGCTGTAGGTGGTGGTCCTTCGCGTCAGGGGTATGCCCTGGTAGAGGCCGAGCAGCGGCTGCCCGGCGGGAGGCTCGTCCTCGACGACGATCTCCACGTTGCTGATCGCCGCACGGAGAAAGGCGGGCAGGGTGTTCAGCGCATCGTCGATCGCGTCTTGGAAGGGATCATTGAGCTCCGGCGTCGAAGGCGCATCCACCTCCGCCATGGTGCCAGAATCGTCGGCGGGGTTGGCCACCTCGCATTCCGGGAACAGAGGAGCATGACGAGAACTCACGACGACTCCTGGGACATCACCGAGAGCGTGGGCGCCACCGCGCTGGGCGTTGCCTACGCAAGGGCCAGCGAGGGTGCGGGTTCATGCCCGCTGTTCCGTGACCCGTTCGCGCAGTTGTTCATCGACGCAGCCACCGCCAAGGGCTGGCGACCGCCCACCGGTGCGATGGCCGAACGCATCAAGCACGTCTCGCCCTATGCCGCGTCGCGCACCAAGTGGTTCGACGACTTCTTCACCACGGCTGGCGCCAACGGCATCGAGCAGGCGGTGATCTTGGCCGCCGGCCTGGACGCCAGGGCGTGGCGGCTGCCGTGGATATCGGGCAGTACCGTCTTCGAGATCGACCAACCCCAGGTGCTGGCATTCAAGGCCGAGACCCTGGAAGATCATGGCTCGGAGCCTGCCGCCCGTTACGTCGCCGTGCCCTTCGACCTCCGTCAGGATTGGCCGAAGGCATTGCTGGAAGCAGGTTTCGACGCGGACGCCCCGACGGCATGGTCGGCGGAGGGACTGTTGCCCTACCTGCCCAACACCGCGCAGGACGAGCTGTTCGAGCGGGTCGACGAACTCAGCGCGCCGCACAGTCGTTTCGCCGTCGAGGCATTCGGCCCCGACTTCTTCGATTCCGAATATCTGGAGCAACGGCGGGAGCAGATCCGCAGGATGAGGCAGGAGTCCGGGGAACCCGATGACACCCCCGACGTTGCCGACCTCTGGTACATCGAGGACCGCACCGACGCCGCGGACTGGCTGTCGGCCCACGGATGGGAGGTCACCTCGATCCCCGCACGTGACTTGATGGATCGCTACGGCCGCGACAGCGGGGACACGGCGATGCGCACGGCGTTCGTCGAAGGTCGACGACTCCCCCGCATCTAGTCGGCCGAATCGCCCTCGGCGAGCTGGAATTCGACCATGGCCGCCACCGTCTCGACGGCGTCGCGCAACGCGTCCAGGCGTGCGGCCGCGGACGGAGCCGCGAGCACCGAGTACCGATCGGCCTGACCCATCGGTGCCCGAGCTGCCAACGCGTACAGCCGCCTTCCCGCATCGTCGCCGGGCTCCGGCTCCCCGAGCAGCTGCTGGCGCGACGGCAGCTGCGCGCCTTGCGACGACGCGATCCGCTCGAAGACCTCCATCAGCCGGTCCTCGACGAGGCCGATGTCCTCGCCGGTGACGGCCACCCCCGGCTCGTCCGGCCACGGCTCGACGGCTGCCTTCGGGTACGGGTCGTCGTCGAGCCACGTCGTCACCCGAATCCGTTCGCGCATCTCGCATTCGAGCAGGTACCGTCCGCTACCGAGGTCCTCGCAGTTCACGATGTGCGCCATGGTGCCGACATCGAGCCGAGCGTCGCCGCCTCCGACCTCGCGGCCCGCCGAGATCAATACGACACCGAATTCTCTTGCGCCGCTGAGACAGTCGCGAACCAGTGCGCCGTAGCGAGGCTCGAAGATGCGCAACGGCAGTCCCTCGCCGGGCAGCCGGACGCTCTCCAAGGGGAACATCGGCCTGGTGGGCACGGGACCTACAGAACCAATTCCGCGATCAGCGCGTCGACCACCGGCCGGAGGTCGCCGTCGTGTTTCTCCGCGACACGGTGCTGACGCTGATACGACCCACCGGACCGGTAGATCGACGACACCCCGGCCAATTCGTCGGAGCAACCCAGTGACGCGGCGACCGGCGTCAACCGGTTCAAGAGCTCGTCCAGGTCATCGGTGACCAGTCGCTCGTTGCTGTCGGCGTCGAGAATGATCTCGGCGTCCAGCCCGTAACGCGCTGCACGCCACTTGTTCTCCTGCACGTGCCATGGCGGCATGGTGGGTAATTGCTCACCTGCATCGAGCCGGCGATCCAGGTCGACGATCAGGCAGTGGGTAAGCGCGACCAGCGACCCGAGCTCGGCCAGGTTGGAGACCCCATCGAAGATCCGCACCTCGATGGTGCCCAGGTGAGGGGAAGGCCTGATGTCCCAACGAATTTCGTTCATGTGGTCGATGATGCCGGTCTTCTTCTGGTCATGGACGAAGCGCTCGAAGTGCGACCAGCGTTGGAAGTGGAACGGCAGCCCCGCGGTCGGTAGCTGCTGGAACAGCAGCGCGCGGTTGCTGGCGTAGCCGGTGTCCTCGCCATCCCAGTAGGGCGACGACGCCGAGAGTGCCAGCAGGTGCGGATACTGATTGAGCAGCGAGGTGATGATGGGCATCACCTTGTTCGCCGAGGAGATCCCGACGTGGACGTGTACACCCCAGATCAGCATCTGGCGGCCCCACCACTGGGTGCGCTTGATGAGCTCGGCGTAGCGCGCCCCGTCGGTGAGCTCGGCCGCCTCCCACTCCGCGAACGGGTGTGTGCCCGCGCAGAACAACTCCATCCCGCGTTCGCGCACGATGGGCCGGACGATGCCGAGCGTGCCACGCAGGTCTTCCATCGCCTCGCCGGCGTTGTCGCAGATACCGGTCACCACTTCGACGGTGTTGCGCAGCAATTCCTTGTGCACGTGCGGGGTTTCGCCGATCTCGGCGATCACTCCTGCAGCCTCGTTGGCGAGGTCACGCGTGACGGGATCGACGAGTGCGAACTCCCACTCGACGCCTACGGTGGGCCGCTGCGATCGGGTGAAGGCGATGTGATCTGGCCGCAGTCCGGCCGGTGCCCTACGGGCCGGATATGACACCGCACGCCACCCGTTTACCGGCGTCGCCGGTGGCCATGGTGGTCTCGTCCGGCGGAGGCGTGCCGTTGGTCTGCTGGTAGCGCTCCGGCGGGATGTTGGCGAAGTTGTCCGCCTTCTCGTGGATTATGATCGCCGTCTTGGCACCGGCGAGCAGATCCGCGGCGGTGAACGCGTCGGTGGTCGTCTCCAGCAAGGCCGAACCGTCGGCGCGCACCTGAAGTGAGGTCAGGTCACCGCTGGCGGGATGGCTGGTGTGGCCGGCCACCTGGAAGTGCGCGCCAGCGGAGTTGAAGTCGCCGGGTGCACCGCCGCTGGGTGCCACCGAGTTGGCTTCACACTTGCCGGCGGCGTGGATGTGCAGGCCGTGGAAGCCAGGGGCGAGCTGCCCCGGCGCGGTGGTCTTCACGGTGATCGTGGCGTAGTTGCCGCTGAACGCGAAGTCCGCGGTGGCGACGGTGGTGCCGTCGGGCGACTTGATGTCGGCGGTGAGCGTCTCGCCCGCGGGAGGCGGCGTGGCCTCGCTCGCACCGTGGCCGGCCGACGGCGCTGGCGATCCGGTCCAGACCGGCGGTGTGGTGCCGGGCTGGGTGGCAACGGGCTCATTGGGACTGCATGCACTCGCGACCGGAACGACGAGCGCCGCGGCGGCGAGTAGACGAAGCGGGGCGGAGATCGGCATGCCCGAGAGCCTAGCCGGTGACCGCCACGATGACGCCTGGCGGTTGCTCCACGAGGTCGGGTCTCCGCGGCTCGACCGGAGCCTCGAGGATCTTGCCAACTTCTTCGGCGGCTTCCCGCTCGCCTGGGGTCTCGCCGAAGTACACCGTGGTTGCCGTGACTCCGTCCAATACGAGGTTGCCGGTCTCGGTGACGTTCCACTGCGCGTCGCGCAGCCGGGTCGCGACGGTCTCGGCGGCACCGGGCACTTCGGAGATGTTGTACACCCGCACGTCGGCCTTGGCCGGGGCCGGTGTTCCCGTCGCCGACGCGGTGGTGGTCGAGGTGGCGGTGACGGTGGTCACCGTCGAGCTACCGTCACTGTCGTCGCCCGACCCCATCGCCTGGAACCCCACCAGCAGGAACACCACGCCGAGGAAGAGCAACACCATGACCATGGCGCGCAGTGGCAACCCGGAGGATTCTCGCTGATTCATCGAAGCCACTGTATCTACACGCGATCGTGGGCCGGGGAGGTCAGGTGACCTCGAACCCCAATCTGCGCGCGGCGCGCGCCTTCTGCCTGCTGGCGCGCACACGTCGCAGCCGCTTGACCAGCATCGGGTCCGCCGCGAGGGCCTCGGGCCGGTCGACAAGGGCGTTGAGCACCTGGTAATACCGTGTCGCCGACATCGAGAACAGTTCCTTGATGGCGTCCTCTTTGGAACCCGCGTACTTCCACCACTGACGTTCGAAGGCCAAGATGTCGTGTTCGCGGCGGGTCAACCCGTCGGCGAGCTCGGAATCGTCCCCGGATCGCTCAGTCCGCGCCATGGCGCCGTCCATTTCGCTCCCTGGGCCCTCTCCGACATGCAAACACGTACTGGTGGTTCGGGCACATTCAATCACGGCAGCGGGAGTTGAGCCGTGATCGTTGCCCGCGCGTCGGCTGACTTAAGATTGCCCATCGTGGCCGTCGTACCCATCCGCATCGTGGGAGATCCCGTCCTGCACACCGTGACCAGTCCCGTGCCCGTCGGCGAGGACGGTTCGCTGCCGGCGGAGCTGGCCGACCTCATCAAGGATCTCTACGACACGATGGACGCCGCGTACGGTGTCGGCTTGGCCGCCAACCAGATCGGCGTATCGCAGCGAGTCTTCGTCTACGACTGCGCCGACGAGCGGGGCCGTGCCAGCCGTCGCCGCGGGGTCGTCGTCAACCCTGTGCTGGAGACGTCCGAGATTCCGGAGACCATGCCCGATCCCGACAACGACGACGAGGGCTGTCTGTCCGTGCCCGGTGAGTCCTTCCCTCGCGGCCGCGCCGACTGGGCGCGCGTCACGGGCCTTGACGCCGACGGCACGCCGATCACGCTCGAGGGCAATGGGCTCTTCGCCCGCATGCTGCAGCACGAGACCGGACACCTGGACGGCTTCCTCTACGTCGACGGCCTGATCGGCAGGCATGCACGGGCCGCCAAGCGCTCCGTCAAGTCAAACGGCTGGGGTGTACCTGGGTTGACCTGGATGCCCGGCGAGGACCCCGATCCCTTCGGCCACTAGTGCAGGTGCCCGAGGTTGGCACCAGGGTCAGCCTGCGTTACCGGCTGCCCGCGGGCTCGGCGCCGCCGCTGACCGACGTCGTCGGCCATCTTCTCGAGGTCGGTCCCGTATTGCGAGTGCGCACCAAACGCGGTGACGTGGTGGACGTCGCCGCGGCGGACGTGGTCGCGGTCAAGGCACTGAGCGCTGCACCGGTACGCACCGGTGACATCCGCAACCTCGAGTATGCGGCGGCGCGGGCCTGGCCCGGCGTCGAGCAACAGTGGATCGACGGCTGGTTTCTGCGGTACGGCCACGGCAGCACCCGGCGGGCGAATTCGGCTGTCCCACTCGAGGTCCGGGGCGACCTTAGCGCCCTGCCCGCGATCATCGACTGGTACACCGCCCGGTCGGCGACACCAAGGCTGGTCGCACCGGACCGGTTGTTCCGGGTGCCACCGGGGGTGCCGGTCGACGGTGAGAACGTGGTCATGACAAGGGAGTTGGCGACGGTGCCCGCTTCGACGGCATCGGTGACGATGGCGCCGCGCCCCGACGAGCGGTGGCTGCAGCTCTACGAACGCGGCGTTCCGCTCGACGTGTTGACCGCGGTCGTCGACGGCGAGGTGATGTTCGGGAGCCGGGGCGACGCCGCCGTTGCGCGGGTGGCGGTGACCTCGGCGCCAGACGGCACCCGGTGGGCGGGTCTTGCGGCGGTCCACGTCGCCGAGGCGCATCGCCGGAAGGGTCACGCCAGCGTTCTGTGCGAGGAGATGCTGGTGTGGGCGGCAGGCCGCGGCGCCACCCGCGGCTACGCGCAGGTGCTGGCCGACAACGCCCCGGCGATCGACCTGTACGAGTCGATGGGCTTCACCACCCAGCACCGCGTCCGCTACGTCGACGCCCGTACGCTCTAGCGCGTGCGGCTGGCCACCTGGAACGTCAACTCGATCCGCTCTCGCATCGACCGTGTCACCAACTGGTTGGAACGCGCCGACGTCGATGTGCTCGCGATGCAGGAGACCAAGTGCACCGACGACCAATTCCCCACCATGCCGT
>JAOPVF010000462.1 GCA_025963195.1 Mycobacterium sp.
CTGCTTCAGCCAACGAGTGACGGTCCCTTCCGTGACGCTCTCGCCGAGTGCGGGCATCTGAACGGAGATGGCCATAGTTTCTTGACTCCCTCGAATGGTCTTCGTCACCTGTCGAATGTCGGCCCCCCATCCTGTCACGTCCGCGCGCTTCGTTCGCCGCAGACCGGGGGACTATCAGCTCTGGCACTATCGAAGGAGGCGATGCGGCCTCACCGGTATCACGCAACCTGCACAGCGAAGGGAGTCACGCCGAGTTGGGACTCTTCGACAAGTTGCGCCGTAGCGGTTCCAGGCGTGCCGACCGCCTCGACCCTGCAGCCGATCTGACGTATCTGCGGAATTGGGTAGCCGCCCACGAGGGTGTTGAGGCATTCGTCGAACCCAAGACCACGGTCACGGAGGTGACCGTTTGTCTGGTGGCCGCCGACGGCGAATGGACCCGGCGGCGGACGGGCGGCGACTCCGGCGCCCGCAAGCTCAGCGACCGGCTCAAGATCCCCGTCTACGACGTGCAGAAGGTGGGCTACCCCCAGCGGATGCGCGACTACGACGCGCGACAGCGCATCCTGCGAGACCGCGAACTACGTCGCGAACTCGAGGACGACTGACCGCTCATCCGTTCTCAACGATGTCCTCGAGGACCGCGAACATCGTGCGCGTCGGCACCCCCGTGCCGCCCTTGCCGGTGTAACCCCAAGGCCCGCCGGTGTTGTAGGACGGGCCTGCGACGTCGATGTGCGCCCACTGCACGCCATCGGCCACGAACTCGCGCAGGTACACACCGGCGACCAGCATGCCCGCGTACCTTGAACCGCTGACGTTGGCCAGGTCGGCGACCGTCGACTTGAGATCGTCCTTCAGTTCCTCCGGCAGCGGCATCGGCCATGCGTTCTCGCCGACGCCCTGCGACAGGGCCGCGACACGGTCGCGGAACTCGTCGCTGCCCATCACGCCGGGTGTGCGTGCACCGAGCGCGACGGTCTGTGCGCCGGTCAGCGTCGAGGTCTCGATCAGGTAGTCGGGATCGTCCTCGCATGCCCGCGCGATCGCGTCGGCCAGGATCAACCGACCCTCGGCGTCGGTGTTGAGCACCTCCACCGTGATGCCGCCGTACTGGGTCAGCACGTCGCCGGGCCGCTGCGCGGTGGACGACGGCATGTTCTCGGCCATCGGGACGGTGGCCACCACGTCGATCGGCAGCTCCTGCTTGGCGGCCAGCACCACGGCGGCGATGACCGCGGCCGCGCCGCCCATGTCGGAGGTCATCTGATGCATGTTGGCGGCAGGCTTGATGGAGATGCCGCCGGTGTCGAACGTGATGCCCTTGCCGATCAGCGCCACCTTCTTGGCCTTGGCTGACTTTGCTCCTTGCGTGCGCGCCTTCGACTTGCCCCCGTTGTGCGTCAGCCGGACCAGCCGGGGCGGGCGCGACGATCCCTTGCCGACGCCAACCACTCCGCCGTAGCCGGCCTTGGCCAGCGCCTTGTCGTCGAGGACCTCGACCTCCAGGCCCACCGACTCACCCAAAGCCTTTGCGCGCTTGGCGAACTCGTCGGGGAACAGATGACTGGGCGGGGTGTTGACCAGATCGCGCGCAGTGGCCACCGCCGTGGCGACGTTGGCGGCGCGCGCCGCAGTGGCCTTGGCGCCCTTCGCCGTAGACAGCGCGGTGATGGCGGACAGCCCCGGTTCCTTGGGCGCGGTCTTGGCGCTGCGGAACTCGGTGAATTGGTAGGCGCCGAGGATCAGCCCTTCGATGGTGGCTGCCAGATCGAGCTCGGACAGCGTGGTGACGACTGTCTCGGTACCGGACAGGGAACGCGCGGCCACGCCGGCTGCCCGTCGGATCACGTCGGAGGACCAGTCGTCGGTCGACTTGCCGAGGCCGATCGTCAGCACGCTGGACATCGGCAGTGACGGCGCCACCACGCGGGTGACCTGCTCGCTGCCGCCCTTGGCTCCGAGTGCCTTCAGCGCCACCTCGATCTCGCCGACGGCCTCGGCGTCGAGGAAGGGGTTCGACACCAGCACGGCGGTGTCGTCGTCACCCGTGACCACGGGGACGATCAGCACTGCCGACGCCGCGCGGCGCTTGGGCAGGGTGGCGGACACGGTGACGACGGGCGACTGGTAGCCGGGGAGGGTGCTCACGGGGAACGAGCGTAGTCGGAGGGCACTAGGGTTGTTTGGCGTGAGTGACAACCTGCTGGCCGGTCCACTCGAGGCCGCCCACCGCGAACTCGGGGCGAGCTTCGCCGAATTCTCCGGCTGGGTGATGCCCCTGTCCTACGCGGGAACGGTCAGCGAGCACACCGCCACGCGGTCCGCGGTCGGGCTGTTCGACGTCAGCCACCTCGGCAAGGCCCTGGTGCGCGGGCCGGGAGCGGCCGAGTACGTCAACTCCGCGCTCACCAACGACCTCGGCCGAATCACGCCGGGCAAGGCGCAATACACGTTGTGCTGCAACGACTCCGGTGGCGTCATCGACGACCTCATCGCGTACTACGTCTCCGACGACGAGATCTTCCTGGTGCCCAACGCCGCCAACACGCCTGCCGTCGTCGCCGCCCTGAAGGAGCGCGCACCCGCGGGGCTGACCATCACCGACGAGCACCGCTCGTACGCCGTGTTGGCCGTGCAGGGCCCGAAGGCCGCCGACGTGGTCTCCCGCCTCGGGCTGCCGACCGACATGGACTACATGGGCTACGCCGACGCCGAGTTCGGCGGCGTCCCCGTCCGGGTGTGCCGTACCGGCTACACCGGAGAACACGGCTATGAGCTGCTGCCGCCCTGGGACCGCGCGGCGGTGGTGTTCGACGCCCTCGTCGAGGAGGTCACGGCCGCGGGTGGGCAGCCCGCGGGTCTCGGCGCCCGCGACACTCTGCGCACCGAGATGGGGTATCCGCTGCACGGACACGAACTGTCGCTGGAGATCTCGCCGCTGCAGGCCCGCTGCGGTTGGGCGATCGGCTGGAAGAAGGACGCCTTCTGGGGCCGCGAGGCGTTGCTCGCCGAGAAGGAGGCGGGCCCGCGCCGGTTGCTCCGTGGTTTGCGTGCCGTCGGCAGGGGAGTGCTGCGCGCCGACACGACGGTACTCGTCGACGATAGGCCGGTCGGGGTGACGACCTCGGGAACCTTCTCTCCGACACTGAAACTCGGCATTGCGCTGGCTCTGATCGACGCCGATGCCGGTGTCGTCGACGGCCAACGGGTCGCGGTCGACGTGCGCGGTCGGTCGCTCGAGTGCGAGGTCGTCGCGCCACCATTCGTGGACGCCAAAACTCGCTAGTCACGGGTTATACAATCGGCACATGACCGATGGCCGCCTCGAATTCACGCTTGCCCGCAATGCGACTCCAGCGAGCGACGAGGTACGTGCCGAAATCCTCCACGAGCCCGGTTTCGGGCGCTTCCACACCGATCACATGGTGTCGATCGACTACACGGAGGGCCGCGGCTGGCACGACCCCGCCGTGGTCCCGTACGGCCCGATCGAGTTGGACCCGTCGGCGATCGTGCTGCACTACGCCCAGGAAGTCTTCGAGGGGCTGAAGGCCTACCGGTGGACGGACGGGTCGATCGTGTCGTTCCGGCCGGAGGCCAACGCCGCCCGCCTTGGCCGCTCCGCGCGCAGGCTTGCCATCCCGGAACTGCCCGCCGAGCTGTTCATCGAGTCGTTGCGCCAGCTGATCGCCGTCGACGGCGACTGGGTGCCCGCCGCAGGCGGTGAGGAGTCGCTGTACCTGCGGCCGTTCATCTTCGCCACCGAACCGGGCCTTGGCGTGCGCCCCGCCACGCAGTACCGCTACATGGTGATCGGCTCACCCGCCGGTGCCTACTTCAAGGGCGGCATCAAGCCGGTGTCGGTGTGGCTGTCCACCGAGTACGTGCGCGCCAGCCCTGGCGGCACCGGCGCTGCGAAGTTCGGCGGAAACTACGCGGCCTCACTGCTGGCCCAGGCCGAAGCCGCCGAGCAGGGCTGCGATCAGGTGGTCTGGCTCGATGCGATTGAACGCCGCTACGTCGAGGAGATGGGCGGCATGAACCTGTTCTTCGTGTTCGGCAGCGGCGGATCGGCGCGGCTCGTCACGCCCGAGCTGAGCGGTTCGCTTCTGGCGGGAATCACCCGGGACTCGTTGCTGCAGTTGGCCAGTGACGCGGGCTACGGGGTCGAAGAACGCAAGATCGACGTCGACGAATGGCAGAAGAAGGCGGCGGCGAACGAGATCACCGAGGTCTTCGCGTGCGGTACTGCCGCCGTCATCACGCCCGTGGCGCGGGTGAAGTCCGGCGACGGCGAGTTCGTCATCGCCGACGGCGAACCCGGCGAGGTCACGATGGCGCTGCGCGACACGTTGACCGGCATTCAGCGGGGCACCTTCGCCGATACGCACGACTGGATGACCCGACTGGGTTAGATCGGTCAGCGCACCGCCAGGCCAAGCGCGGCCACGGTGGTGGTCACCTCCACGACGGCACCCAGCACGTCGCCCGTGATGCCGCCGAAGCGCCTGACGCAATGCGCCACCGCCCACGCGGCGAGCGCCAATGCCAGCAGCACGGCGGTCGACCCCTGCCACGGTCGCGGCGTGGCGAGCGCGCCCGCAGCCGCGACGGCGACGATCCACCCCGCCACGACCCAGGCCGGTTGGGTCCCCGCCACCCGTGCACCCAGTGAGCTGCCAGCGGCGGCGGCCACCGATCGGCGGCATGCGATGACGACGGCCACGCGGCCTGCGGCGACGGCCACCACGATCGCGACCAGACTCGCCGTGGAGAACGCCAGGCCCTGCACCACGATGGTGACGACGACGGCGGCCACGCCGAACGGGCCCGCCGTTCCGTCGCGCATCACCGCCAGCGCGCGTTCGGGCGGTCCGTAGCAGCCGAGGCCGTCCACGGTGTCGGAAAGACCGTCGATGTGCAGGCCGCGGGTGACGAGCAACAGGACGGCCACCGCAAGGATGCCGGTCAGGGCGTCGCCCTCGCCGAAGGCCCGAGCCGCCACCCAGGTGGTCCCCGCCGCGAGTCCACCCAGCGCGACCCCCACCGCAGGCAATGCGGTCAGAGTGCCCCGCCCAAGGGGTTGCCTGGCACGGACCGGGATCACGGTGCCGAAGGCGAACGCCGAAGCGAGGGAACCGATCACGGTGCGGGGTCGGTCGCGTGTTCGGTGAGTTGCTCGGTTACTTGGGCCTCGCCGAACGTGGCCATCGAGGCCAGCGTCGCCACCGCCGCCCGCAGCACCGGCAGCGCGACGGCCGCGCCAGTGCCCTCGCCGAGACGCATCCCGAGATCGAGGATCGGCTCCAGCGCCAGTTGCTGCAAGGCGAGTGCATGCGCGGGCTCGGTGGACAGATGGCCAGCCTGCCACCACTGCTTCGCGCCAGGCGCCAACCGGTCGGCGACCAACGCCGCGGCCGTCACCACGACGCCGTCGAGCAGCACCGGCGTGCGCCGCACGGCGGCCTGCGCCACGAAGCCCGCCATGGCCGCGAGATCGGCACCGCCGCAAACCCGAAGCAGCCCAACGGGATCCGACCGCAGTGCGCGAGCGCGGAACAGGGCGTCGCGGATGGCCGCGGTCTTGCGAGCCCAGCCCGCGTCGTCGACACCGGTACCCCGACCAACCACCGCGACCGGCTCGGAATTGGTCAACGCGGCGATCAAGGTCGTTGCAGCAGTGGTGTTTCCGATGCCCATGTCGCCCGCGATCAGCAGGTCGGCCCCCGCGTCCACCTCTTCGTCGGCGATGCGGCGGCCCGCCTCGATGGCGGCGTCGGTCTCGTCGGCGCTCAACGCGTCCTCGACCGCGATGTTTCCGCTGCCGCGGCGCACCTTGTGGGCGCCGATCGACGGTGACAGCGGTGCATCGCCGTCCACCGCGACGTCGACCACGCGCACACCGGCGCCCGCCAGGTCGGCCAGCACGTTGATGGCTGCCCCGCCCGCGTCGAAGTTCGCGACCATCTGCGCGGTCACCTCGGCGGGATACGCCGACACCCCAGCGGCCGTCACGCCGTGATCGCCCGCGAAGACGACCACCCTTGGCCGTTCGAACTGGCGCGGTGGGCACACGCCCTGGCAGGCCGCCACCCACACCGAGAGGTCCTCGAGCCTGCCGAGCGCGCCGGACGGCTTGGTAAGCGTCTCCTGACGGGCCCGCGCCTGCGCCTCGATTGCCGCGTCGGGTGCCGCGATGTCGGGAAACTGCGTCATGATTCTTCCTCGCGCGTCGATGTGTCCTTGACCGTCAATGGCTGCCCGGCGACGACGAGCACCACGCGGTCGCACTGCGCGGCCAGCCGTTGATTCAGCACGCCCAACTCGTCGGTGAAGCGGCGTCCCGACTGCGTCGCCGCAACCACCGCCAACCCGACCTCTGGGCTGACCAGGGCCAGTGGCCCGCGGAACGCACCCACGGCCGCCACCAGATCGTCGACGTCCTCGCTCACCGCACCACCACTCCACGCGTCGCGGCGGTCCATCACCGCGACGAGCCAGCCGCCGATGTCGTCGACCAGCGTTGCGGTATCGGAATCGGCGCGCAACTGCGTTGCCACGTCCTGACTTTCGACGGTCGACCAATGTGCGGGCCGGCGCTCGCGGTGGGTGCAGATCCGCTTCGACCACTGCGCGTCGTCAGCGGCGACGGCACCGGTGGCCAGGTAGCGCACCGGCTCGGTCGGGGACACCGCTCCAGCGATCGTCCCTTCGGCCCACTGCGACTTGCCCGAGCGGATACCGCCGAGAACCAGCGCACGCACCGCGGCTCAGGCGATCTTGTCGCCGCGGTTGACCTGCGGGCGCGGCGCCCGCATCCGGCGCAGCTGAGAGGCGCGGCTCGCGGCGTAGAAGCCGAGCTTCCAGCCACTCTCGACGTTATCGGGGAACTTC
>JAOPVF010000116.1 GCA_025963195.1 Mycobacterium sp.
GCGTACTGCTCGAGCCCGACCTCGTAGCGGCTGTGCATCTCGCGATCGTTGAAGACCTTGTACTTGTCGAACAGGGCCAGTGACTCCGGCTTGATCAGCTCGGGCAGCGCGTCGAGCGTGGTCTTCAGGTTCGGCAGCCCGCGTTCGGCCGCCTCGATCTGCCAGTTGTCGGAGTATCCGTCGCCGTTGAACACCACCGCGCCGTGTTCGGTGATGATCTCGGTGAGCAACGTCTGCACCGCCATGTCGAAGTCCTCGCCGTCGGCGACGGCCTTCTCCAACACGGTGGCCATGTAGTCCAGTGAATCGGCCATGATCGTGTTGATCATGACCATCGGCACGGCGACGGTCTGGCCAGAACCCGGTGCGCGGAACTCGAAGCGGTTGCCGGTGAACGCGAACGGGCTGGTGCGGTTGCGGTCGCCTGGATCGGTGGGCAGGTGCGGCAGCGTGTCCACACCGATGATCATGGTGCCCTTGCCCTTCGACGATGTCGCAGCGCCCTTGGCGATCTGCTCGAAGACGTCGGCCAGCTGGTCGCCGAGGAAGATCGAGATGATCGCGGGCGGTGCCTCGTTGGCGCCGAGCCGGTGGTCGTTGGTCGCCGACGCCACCGAGACTCTGAGCAACCCGGCGTACTTGTGCACGGCCCGGATCACGGCCGCGCAGAACACCAGGAACTGGGCGTTCTCGTGCGGGGTGTCGCCGGGCACCAGCAGGCTGCCCAGTTCGGCGTTGCCCAGCGAGAAGTTCACGTGCTTGCCCGAGCCGTTGACGCCGGCGAACGGCTTCTCGTGGAACAGGCACTCCATGCCGTGCTTCTTGGCGATCGTCTTGAAGGTCGTCATCAGCAGCTGCTGGTGGTCGGAGGCGATGTTGGCCCGCTCGAACATCGGGGCGATCTCGAACTGGCCCGGCGCGACCTCGTTGTGCCGCGTCTTGGCAGGGATGCCGAGCTTGAACAGCTCGCGCTCGGTGTCCATCATGAAGCCCAGCACCCGCTCCGGCACGGCGCCGAAGTAGTGGTCGTCGAACTCCTGGCCCTTGGGCGGCTTGGCTCCGAACAGCGTGCGGCCCGCATTGATCAGGTCGGGCCTGGCCAGGAAGAAGTGCCTGTCGACCAGGAAGTACTCCTGCTCGGGTCCGCAGAACGACACGACCTTCTCACCGTTGGTGTGCCCGAACAGCGCCAGGATGCGTTCGGCGTGCGCACCCATCGCTTGCTGGCTGCGCAGCAACGGCGTCTTGTGGTCCAGTGCCTCGCCGGTCATCGACACGAACACGGTCGGAATGCACAGCGTGTTGCCGTTCGGGTTCTCCAGGATGTAGGCCGGGCTGGTCACGTCCCAGCCGGTATATCCGCGGGCTTCGAAGGTGTTGCGCAGCCCGCCGGACGGGAAGCTGGACGCGTCGGGCTCGCCCTGGATCAGGACCTTGCCGGCGAACTCGGCCAGGGTGGCGCCGTCGGAGACCGGCTCGAGGAAGCTGTCGTGCTTCTCGGCGGTCAGACCGGTCAGCGGATAGAAGACGTGGGCGTAGTGCGTGGCACCCTTTTCAAGTGCCCAGTCCTTCATCACCGCGGCCACCGCGTCGGCGATCGCCGGATCCAGCTTGGCGCCCTTGTCGATGGTGGCAAGCACGGACTTGTAGACCGACTTCGGCAGCCGCAACTGCATCTCGGCCTTGGTGAAGACGTTCGAACCGAAGATCTCGCCGGGCGCCTCGGCGGGGTCGAAGCTGATCGCCGGAGGCACGTAGGCCTCAACGTTGTTGATCGCTTGCAGACGGACTGCGTTTCCGCTCACTGGAGTTCCTATCGCCGCATGCGTCCGCAACTGTTTCGCGGACCTAGACCGGCCAACATTAGGAGCGTTGAGTTCCGGAACTGTTACGCGCGCGTCACCGCCAGAAGGCGGCACACGGCAAACCTCCGAAGTCGGGAACCCTCAGAGCAACGACACCGTCTGCAGTTCGCAATGCGCTGCCATGACCTCGAAGTCGCGGTCTCGATGAGCGACCGGCACCTCGAGTCGCAATGCCATCGCAGCGACCAGGCAATCGATCATGCTGCGTACCGTGTCGCCGTGCCGCCTGCACTCCCGGTGAATTGCGGCAGCGTCCTCGGCGTCGCCAACCGGCGCAAGCGGCTCGATCTCGAAGCGTTGCAGACGCCGCCGCCGCAACGTGGCCGTCGATTCGTCCGTCGTGCCGATCAGCAGTTCCATCAAGACGACCTCCGGCACGACGATGGGCAAGTCGGCGCGGATGCGGTCGGTCAGCCAGTGATCGGCGGTCGATTCGGAGGCGGTGAAGAGTTCGATCCACACCGAGGTATCGACGAGCACCTATTTGGCTCGACGATCGGCGAGCAGGGCGTCGGCGTCCGAGAATGACTCGATCTCGTCGTTGCTGTAGTCGAACCCGGTACCCCGCATGGCCAGCACTTCCTCGCGTGACCCCCGCTCACCGGCGAGTCTGCGCAACGCGAGATCGACGGCGCTTCGCTTGGAATCGAGTCTGTACATCTTCATGACGACGGCAATCAGCTCGTCGTCGATGTCGATGTTCGTTCGCGCCACGACACCACTTTACACCTTGAGGTGTATGCCGGTGTCACTCGTCACGGGCATCGGTGCACCGGCATAGATTGGTGTCATGACGACCCGTAGGACCCCCGACCGCGATATCGACGCAGGCTACGACGAACACGCGACAGTGGTCTCCGGGCCGGAGCACGAAGCCGCGGGCGTCAAGGCCGTGATGGTGTCCCTGCACCGCGGGTTGGAGCAGATGGGTCCGGTGCGCACAGCGGCGACGTTGGCGCGGCTGAACCAGCGGCACGGATTCGACTGCCCGGGCTGCGCGTGGCCCGAGGAGCCCGGTGGCCGCAAACTCGCCGAGTTCTGCGAAAACGGCGCCAAGGCCGTCGCGGAGGAGGCCACCAAGCGCCGGGTTACCCCAGAGTTCTTCGCGCGGCACTCGGTGGCCGAACTCGCCGCGAAACCCGAGTACTGGCTGTCGCAGCAGGGCCGGCTGACCCACCCCATGCTGCTTGCGCCGGGCGACACGCACTACCGGCCGGTCGAGTGGGCCGAGGCCTACCGGCTGATCGCCGACGAGTTGCAGAGCCTGGACAGCCCAGACGACGCCCTGTTCTACACCTCGGGCCGCACCAGCAACGAGGCCGCGTTCCTGTACCAGCTGCTGGTCCGCAGCTACGGCACCAACAACCTGCCGGACTGCTCCAACATGTGCCACGAGTCGTCGGGCACCGCGCTGACGGAGTCGATCGGCATCGGCAAGGGTTCGGTGACGGTCGAGGACGTCGTACACGCCGACTGCATCCTGATCGCCGGGCAGAACCCGGGCACCAACCATCCGCGGATGCTGTCGGTGCTGGAGAAGGCGAAGGCGCGCGGCGCGAAGATCATCGCCGTCAATCCGCTGCCCGAGGCCGGTCTGATGCGGTTCAAGGATCCACAGAAGGTCAAGGGGGTCGTGGCACACGGCGTCGCGATCGCCGACGAATTCGTCCAGATCCGCCTCGGCGGTGACATGGCGCTGTTCGCGGGCCTTGGCCGGCTGCTGTTCGAAGCCGAGGACCGCAACCCGGGTTCGGTGCTCGACCGCGCGTTCATCGCCGAGCACTGCGCCGGTTTCGACGAGTACGAGAAGCAGACCCGCGCAGTCGATCTGGACACCGTGGTGGAGGCGACCGGCATCGACCGCGAGCAGCTCGAGCGCGTGGCGGGAATGCTGATCTCGTCGCAGCGGACGGTGTTCTGCTGGGCGATGGGTCTGACCCAGCACCGGCATGCGGTGGCCACCATCGGCGAGGCCACCAACCTGCTGCTGATGCGTGGCATGATCGGCAAGCCGGGGGCCGGCGTGTGCCCGGTGCGCGGACACTCGAACGTGCAGGGCGACCGCACGATGGGCATCTGGGAGCAGATGCCCGAGGAGTTCCTGGCCGCACTCGACACGCGGTTCGGCATCACCAGTCCGCGCACGCACGGCCACGACGTCGTCAACGGCATCCGGGCGATGCGCGACGGGCATGCCCGGGTGTTCATCGGCATGGGCGGCAACTTCGTGTCGGCCACCCCCGACACCGAGGTCACCGAGGCTGCACTGCGCAGTTGCGCTCTGACGGTGCAGATCTCGACCAAACTCAACCGCAGCCACGTCGTGCACGGGCGCACGGCCTTGATCCTGCCGACGCTGGGCCGCACCGACCGCGACATTCAAGCCGCAGGCAAGCAGCTGGTCTCGGTCGAGGACTCGATGTCCATGGTGCATCTGTCGCGGGGCAGCCTGACCCCGCCCAGCGAGCACCTGCGCAGCGAGGTCGCCATCGTGTGCGAGATGGCGAGAGCCCTTCTCGGACCCGAACATCCGGTGCCGTGGGAGCAGTTCTCGGGATCGTATGACCTGATCCGCGACGCCATCGCCGACGTGGTCCCCGGCTGCACGGATTACAACACCCGGGTGCGTCGACCCGACGGCTTCCAACTGCCCCACCCGCCGCGTGACGCACGCGAATTCCAGACCACGACGGGCAAGGCCAATTTCGCGATCTACCCGCTGGAGTGGGTGGAGGTACCGCCGGGACGGTTGGTGCTGCAGACGTTGCGCAGCCACGACCAGTACAACACCACCATCTACGGCCTCGACGACCGCTACCGCGGCGTGAAGGGCGGCCGCAGGGTGGTCTTCGTCAACCCGGCCGACATTGCCTCGCTCGACCTGTCCGACGGCTCCCGCGTCGACCTCGTCTCCGAGTTTCCCAACGCGCAAGGACATCTCGAGGAGCGTCGCGCCAAGGACTTCCTCGTCGTGCCGTACCCGACGCCCGTCGGCAATGCGGCGTCCTACTACCCCGAGACCAATCCTCTGATCCCGCTGGATCACACTGCAGCCAAGTCGAATACGCCAGTGTCCAAGGCCATCGTGATCAGGCTGGAAGCCGCCCAGGGGACCGAGCGAAGCGACGGGGTAGGTGCCGGTGGGTAGGGTCACCGCGCGACGGCGGGCCAGCCATCTGACCGCCGATACGATCACCACCCGGCCGGAGACCCTGGTCGTGGAGGAGCCGTTGGAGCTGCGCGTCAACGGCGCCGCGATCACCGTCACGATGCGCACACCGGGCTCCGACGTCGAACTGGCACAAGGGTTTCTGCTCACCGAGGGCGTGATCGGCCAACGGGACGATATCGCAAGAGTCGAATACTGCCGGGGCGCAGGGCCGGATGGAACCAACACCTACAACGTCCTCGACGTCACCCTCGCGCCGGACGTTTCGATGCCCGAGATCGACGTCACCCGCAACTTCTACACGACCTCGTCGTGCGGGGTGTGCGGCAAGGGTTCCATCGACGCCGTGCGGACGATCAGCCGCCACTCCCCCGGCGACGACCCGACCGTCGTCGCCTCCGAAACCCTCTCCGCGATGCCCGATCAACTCCGCAGCGCGCAGCGCGTTTTCGCCAGCACCGGCGGGCTGCACGGTGCCGCCCTGTTCGACGCCGACGGCACCATGCTCGTCGTGCGGGAGGACATCGGGCGGCACAACGCCGTCGACAAGGTGATCGGCTGGGCGGTCGAGGACGGGCGGATACCGCTGTCGGGCGCGGTGCTCCTGGTCAGTGGGCGCGCGTCCTTCGAACTCACCCAAAAGGCCATCATGGCCGGCATCCCGGTGCTCGCCGCGGTCTCTGCGCCGTCTTCGCTGGCCGTCGACCTGGCCAGCCAGGCCGGGCTCACGCTGGTGGCGTTCCTGCGCGGCGAATCCATGAACGTCTACACCCGCCCCGACCGGGTCAGCCACGCCGGATAAGGCCGCAGGAAAACGCTCCTACCTGCAATCTCCACCCGATCTCCACACAACCTCCAAGCTCGACGACCCCGTGGTCGCGAAGTATCGAACCCGTCGATACACGCACCAGACCATCGAGGGAGACATCATCGTGGCGGAGATCCTGTTCGCAGCCAGTCCACCCATCGGGCACGTTGCCCCACTTCTCAGCGTGGCCCGCGCCCTGGTAAATCGTGGCGATGACGTCACGTTCCTGACCTCGGCCCGGCATGCCGAGAAGATCCGCGCCATCGGCGCAATCCCGCACCCGCTGCCCTACGGCGCTGACTACGACGACTCGTCGCTGGACGCCGACCTGCCCGGCCGCGCCGAGACGTCCGGCATCGCACGGGTCAACTTCGACATCAAGCACGTCTTCATCCGGCCGCTACCGCACCAGGCGGCAGCGCTCGAAGAGGTGATGGACGCACACCACTTCGACGCCATCGTCGCCGACGCGTTCTTCCTCGGCATACTGCCAATGTTGCTGGGTAAGCGCACGTCTCGCCCACCGATACTGGCCTACTCCACCACCCCGCTGTTCCTCACCAGCCGGGACACCGCACCAGGCGGTCCCGGACTGCCGCCAGGCACGGGGGTGTTCGGCCGCATCCGCAACCGCGCGCTGAACGTGGTGACGCACAAGGTCACGCTGCGCCCTTGTCATCAAGCCGCCGAAACCATGCTGGAGGCGCTCGGGTTGCCGAAACTACCTGTGTTCGTGCTGGATTCAGCCATCCTCGCCGATCGGGTGATCGCCCCCACGATTCCCGAGTTCGAGTACCACCGCAGCGACCTACCCGATCACGTGCGATTCGTCGGCGCGGTCCTTCCCCCACCCGCCGATGACTTCGTCGCCCCGCGGTGGTGGAACGAGTTGTCCGCCGGTCGGCCCGTCGTGCACGTCACGCAAGGCACCATCGACAACGCCGACCTGACCAGGCTGATCGAGCCCACCATCGAGGCCCTGGCCGACGAGGACGTCACGGTGGTGGTCACCACGGGCGGGCGCCCGATCTCCCAACTGCGAAGTCCTTTGCCGCCGAACACGTTCGTCTCCGAGTTCATCCCGCACGACATTCTGCTGCCGTTGGTCGACGTCATGGTGACCAACGGCGGATACGGCGCGGTGCAGCGGGCGCTCAACACCGGTGTGCCGCTGGTGGTCGCCGGCAACACCGAGGACAAACCGGAGGTCGCCGCGCGGGTGGAGTACTTCGGCGCCGGCGTGAACCTGCGCACCGGCGTGCCCACCGCCACCGAGGTGCGCCGGGCCGTGCGCGCCGTACTGAACGACGTCGGCTACCGGCAGTCCGCCTTGCGGCTGCAGGCGGCTTACGCCCGTCGCGACGGAGCCAACGAGATCGCCGCACTGGTCGACGAGGCCATCGCCGAACGACGAACGGAAGCCCAGCATGTCTGAGGATCTGACCCTGCCCATCATCGCGGCGGGAGTCCTGCTGTGGTACCTGCTGTGCGCAGTGCGCCAGTGGCGCGCCGAGAGGCGATCGATCGAGCCCGAGCCCACGGTGCAATGGCGCGAGGCGAGGGTCGGCGGCTGGTCGGAGTGGTACGAGCTGACCGACGTCGATCCGTCGACCGACTACGACGGCATCCTGTCCGCCGTCCGGGCGGCCGCGGCTGCGGCCGCGACGGCCGTGCAGTTCGCGACCGTCGTCCAGCCCGCCGACGCGCCCGCCTACACCCTGCGGGTGTTGTTCATGTCCGCCGTGCGAGAGCGACACGAAACCACCCGGGCCATGGCCAACTAACGATGGCCGAAATTCTCATCGCAGCGCTCTCCCCCGTCGGACACATCAGCCCGCTGCTCGCCGTCGCACAGGACCTGGTCGCCCGTGGCGACAAGGTCACCGTGATGACGGGCGCAGCCCACGGCGACGCCGTCCATGCCACCGGCGCCCGGCCGCATCCGCTGCCCGCGATCGCCGACTTCGACGATTCGGCGTTCGACGCCTCGGACCGAGGGAAGACATCGGCCATCAAGGCGCCCAACCGCGGCATCATCCATCTGTTCCTGAACCCGATGCCGCATCAGGCTGCCGAGTTGGGCGCGGCGATGACCCAGACCCGTTTCGACGCGATCATCGTCGACTTCGGCTTCTTCGGGATCATCCCGTTCCTGCTCGGCGACCCGGCGAAGCGGCCACCGGTGCTGTACTACACCCCGACCCCGCTGATGCTGTCGAGCCGTGACACCGCGCCCAGCGGAATGGGCCTGCTTCCCGGCGTCGGCCGGTGGGCGCGGCTGCGCAACCGTACGCTGAACCTGTTGACGCACAACGTGATCCTTCGTGAGGCGCACCGGGCGGGCAATGCGATGCTGTCCGCCCTCGGGGCTCGCAAGCTTCCGGTGTTCCTGCTCGACGTGGGGGTGCTTGCCGAGCGCTACATCGTGCCAACGGTGCCCAGCTTCGAATACCCGCGCAGCGACCTGGCGCCCAACGTCAGGTTCGTCGGTGCGGTGCATCCGCAGTCGGCGCGCTGCTACCTGCCGCCACGCTGGTGGAAGACGCTGGACGACGACCGTCCCGTCGTCCACGTCACCATCGATCGCGGCGACCTGTCCCGCCTCATCGAGCCGACCATCGAGGCCCTCGCCGACGAGGACGTCACGGTCGTGGTGACGACGGGCGGCCGCGCCGTCGGCGACATCAAGGTGACGTTGCCGTCGAATACTCACGTCGCCGAATACATTCCGTATGACGTCCTGATGCCCAAGGTCGACGTGATGGTCACCGACGGCGGATACGGCGCGGTGCAGCGCGCAGTGTCGACGGGCGTGCCGCTGGTCGTGGCGGGCAGCACGGAGGACAAGCGGGAGGTCGCGGCGCGGGTGGCGTGGTCGGGGGCGGGGATCAACCTCAAGACGGGCACCCCGTCGCCGTCGATGATCCGCTGCGCGGTACGCGAGATCCTCGACGACGGGCCCTACAAGCATCGTGCTCGCGAGCTGGAGGCGGCCTTCGCCCAGCGCGATGGCATCGCCGAGATCGCCGCACTCGTCGACGAGGTGATTCGGGAACGACACCCTGGGGGCAGACGATGAGCTGCCAGGATCCGTTCTGTCGCCCGCCGGAGCCCGTCGGAACACCGAACGCCGAAGTGACGGCGGCTTCGACTGCAGTCAGGGTCGTGGATCGCGACGATGCACAGCCCTCAGTGCAGAAGAAGGGCTAGGCGCTCTTGTCGCGGCGCTCGGTGCGCGGGGGCTTGCGCGGCACGATCGTCGGCAGCACGTTGTCCTGCACGGTCTCCTTGGTCACGACGACCTTGGCGACGTCGTCGCGGCTGGGGATGTCGTACATCACCGGCAGCAGGACTTCCTCCATGATGGCGCGAAGGCCACGGGCACCGGTGCCGCGGTGGATGGCCTGATCGGCGATCGCCTCCAGCGCGTCCTCGGTGAACTCCAGCTCGACGCCGTCCATCTCGAATAGCCGGTTGTACTGCTTGACCAGCGCGTTCTTCGGCTCGGACAGGATCTTGACCAGCGATTCCTTGTCCAGGTTGGTCACCGATGCGACCACGGGGAGGCGGCCGATGAACTCCGGGATCAAGCCGAACTTGATCAGGTCCTCGGGCATGACCTCGGCGAAGTGGTCCTGGGTGTCGATCTCGGCCTTGGAACGCACCTCGGCGCCGAAGCCGAGGCCGCGCTTCCCGACGCGGTCGGACACGATCTTCTCGAGCCCCGCGAACGCACCCGCAACGATGAATAGCACGTTGGTGGTGTCGATCTGGATGAATTCCTGGTGCGGATGCTTGCGCCCGCCCTGCGGAGGCACCGACGCCTGCGTGCCTTCGAGGATCTTGAGCAGCGCCTGCTGTACGCCCTCACCGGAGACGTCGCGGGTGATCGACGGGTTCTCGCTCTTGCGGGCGATCTTGTCGACCTCGTCGATGTAGATGATGCCGGTCTCGGCGCGCTTGACGTCGTAGTCGGCGGCCTGGATCAGCTTGAGCAGAATGTTCTCGACGTCCTCGCCGACATA
>JAOPVF010000145.1 GCA_025963195.1 Mycobacterium sp.
GTGGTCGTCGGCGGCGCGTTGGGCTGGTTGATCGTCGCGATTCGGACGTGGTTCGACGACCCGTTGGTGGAGAGCGCCATCGGGTTGGTTGCGCCGTTCTTCATCTACCTGCTCGCCGAGGAGGTGCACGGCTCCGGCGTGATCGCGGTGGTGGTCGCCGCGCTGATCATCGGTCAGCGCTCGACCCACGCGAGTTACGCCACCCGGCTGCAGGACGGCGCGGTGTGGCGGGCCGTGCAGTTCGTGCTGGAGTCGTTCGCGTTCCTGCTGATCGGCCTGCAGCTGCCGGCCGTGGTCGGCGAGCTCACCGGCATCTCGGCCGTCGTCCTCGCAACCGCATCGGCGGCGGTGCTTGCGACGGTGATCGGCGTCCGGATCGTCTGGGTGTTCACGTTCGCCTACCTGCCGAGAATGCTGTCGCCGCGCGTCCGCGCCAGCGAGCCGAAACCGACACCCGCCCAAGTCTTCATCGTCGCGTGGGCGGGCATGCGCGGCGTGGTGTCCCTCGCCGCGGCCTTCGCCGTGCCGTTGACGACGGCGTCGGGGGCGGAGTTCCCCGGCCGCCCGCAACTCGTCTTCCTCACGTTCGTGGTGGTCGTCGGCACGCTGCTGCTGCACGGGCTGACGCTGCCGTGGCTGATCAAGGTGCTCGACGTGCAGAACGAAGACGCCGCACGCGACGCCATCGAGGAGGCCGCCGCCCAGACCAGGGCGGCCAAGGCCGCGTCCGACCGGCTCGACGAGCTGCTGGCCGAGGAGCGCGCACAATCCGACGTGCACCAGCGGGCGGCGACCATCCTGCGCAGTTGGAACACCCGCCGACAGAATGCCGCGTGGGAGCGTCGGCTAGGCCGCGGCGACGACGAGATCGGTGAGAGCCCTTCGGCGGCGTTCAAGCGGTTGCGACTGGAGATGCTGGCTGCCGAGCGCGAGGCGTTCATCGCCGAACGCGACTCCGGGCACATAGACGACGAGGTGCTGCGGTCCGTGCTCAACGGGCTGGACCTCGAGGAGGCCACGCTCAACCGCGACTGAGCGCGCTAGCGTGAACGACGTGGAGCCAACACTCGATCGCGTCACGGTCGACACCGCCCTTGGTCGGATCAGCGTTCAAACCGGCGGTGACGGCGATGCGATCCTGTTCTGGCCCAGCCTGCTGATGAGCGGTGAGATGTGGTCGGCGCAAGCCTCTCACTTCGCCGGGCGCCACCGGGTGCTGTTGATCGACCCGCCGGGCCACGGCCAAAGTCAGCCGCTCACAAGCACGTTCACGTTCGACGAGTGCGTACGCGCCATCGTCGACGTGCTCGACGGCCTCGGCATCGACCGCGCGCACTTTGTCGGCAACTCCTGGGGCGGCATGATCGGCGGAACGTTCGCCGCCACCCAGCCCGACCGCATCGGCAAGGCCGTGCTGATGAACTGCACGGCGTCGGCCGCGGGCGGGCGACAGAAGCTCGAGTACGGCCTCCTGCTCCGAATGGCAGGGTGGCTCGGCGGAATCCGGCCCCCGTTGACGCGGTCGGTGCTCAAGGCGTTCCTTGGCCCTACCACGTTTCGCGACCGGCCCGACGTCGTCGCCTACGTGCGCGACGCCGTGCAGGCCGTCGACCTCGACTCTGGTGCGTGGGCGGTGCGCAGCGTGGTGCCGCGGCGACCCGACCAGCGAGCGCTGCTCGGCCGGGTGACGACACCCGTCCTGGTCGTCGCGGGCGCCGAGGACGCCACATTCCCCAACCCGGAGACCAAGGCGATGGCCGACGCGATCCCCGGTTCGTCGTTCGTGATCCTCGACGGTGTCGCGCATCTGGCGGCCCTCGAGAATCCGACGTTGGTCAACGAACTGGTGGCGGACTTCCTGGCGCACCGCACTTAGAAAGCGTCGGTACCGTCGAATGGATGACGCACACTGCGGAGCTGCCCCCGGTGCACATGCGCCGCAACGCGTTCGACCCGACCGCGGAGCTCGGCGAGATCCGGGAGAGCACCGGCGTGCGCCAGGTGGTCAATGCGTTCGGCATGAAGGTCTATCTGGTCACCCGCCACGACGACGTCAAGGCGGTTCTGTCGGATTACCAACACTTCTCCAACGGCCGCCCTCCCGGGTTCGTGATGCCCGGCGCGCCACCGATGTCGGAGGAGGAACAGGCCAGCGCGCGGGCGGGCAACCTGTTGGGCCTCGACCCGCCCGAACACCAGCGGCTGCGCCGCATGCTCACCCCGGCGTTCAACTTCCGCCGGATCAAGCAGTTGGAACCACGCATCGTCGCGATCGTCGACGAACACGTCGATGCGATGGAGAACGCCGGTGCGCCAGCCGATCTCGTCGAATCCTTCGCGCTGCCGATTCCGTCGCTGGTGATCTGCGAGTTGCTCGGCGTGCCCTACGAGGACCGTGCCGACTTCCAGGCGCGGACCGCACGTCAGCTCGACATGTCCATCCCGATCCCCGAACGGTTCGAGCTGCAACGGCAGGGTCGCGCATACATGCTCTCCCTGGTGGGCAGGGCCCGCAGCCATCCCGGTGACGACGTCCTCGGAATGCTGGTCCGCGAGCACGGCGACGAGCTCACCGACGACGAACTCGTCGGCATTGCCGGCCTGCTGCTTCTCGCCGGGCACGAGACCACGTCGAACATGTTGGGGCTGGGCACTCTCGCGCTGCTGCGGCACCCCGACCAGCTGGCCGCCGTGCGCGACGATCCCGACGCCGTCGGACCGGCCGTCGAGGAGCTGTTGCGCTGGCTGTCCATCGTGCACACCGGGATTCCCCGGTTCACCACCGCCGACGTCGAGCTCTCGGGCGTGAAGATTCCTGCTGGCCAATTGGTCTTCGTGTCGCTGCCCGCGGGCAACCGGGATCCCGGATTCACCTCATCGCCAGACGTTTTGGACATCCACCGCGGCGCACCCGGCCACCTGGCGTTCGGTCACGGCGTGCACCACTGCCTGGGCGCACCACTGGCGCGGATGGAGATGCGGATCGCCTGGCCCGCCCTGTTCCGCCGGTTTCCGAATCTCGCGCTCGCCGAAAACTTCGAGGACGTCGAGTTCCGCTCGTTCCACTTCATCTACGGACTACGGTCGTTGGCAGTTAGGTGGTGATTCGATGAAGCTCGAAGCCGATCGCGATGACTGCATCGCGTCAGGGAATTGCGTGATGATCTCGGCGGAGTTGTTCGATCAGGATGACGACGGCATCGTGGTGCTGCTCGCCGAGGACGTACCCGAGTCCGAGGAGGACCACGCCCGCGAGGCAGTCAAGATTTGTCCGGCGTCGGTGCTGCGCCTGGTCTGACGTCGGGCCGGGGCGGCCTCCTGCGAACTTGCGGCCTGCCGACAGCCGGCGGCGGTCTCGGCACTATCTGGCGATTCTTGCGATGTCCATTGGGTGTACATCAAGTCATCACTGCGTGTCCCACCTAGTTCTGCGAACTAGGTACCTTTGTAGTCGCGCAGGCGCTCGCCGCCTTCGCCCCGCGCCGCGCCATGCTCGCCGGCCTATAGGTTTGCGAAGCAGGTGTCCTGGTTGTCCTTGTTGCCCTGGTTGTCCTTGTTGCCCTGGTTGCCCTGCGGGATCGACGTGTCTCGGGTCGAATAATGTGCTGTCACACCGTCATAGGTGACCTGCACGCTATCGGCATGGATACCGAGCGGATAATTCTCGGTGAGGTGGGTGGTGAACGCGTCTAGCGCCGACTGCACCATGTCGCTGGGCAGCAACAAACCCAGCCCGGTGACATCGACCACCTGCAGCGCCACTCGTCCGTCTGTAACCTGTGGCTTGGTGGTGACACTGCCCAGGTTGCCCTGCAGCTTGATGGTGCCGTCGTCGGGGTTGGTCTGGACCCCGGTGACCAAGCCACGCAACAGCGGGATCATCGCTTCCTGGATGCTCTGCTTCATGCCGTCGGCAGACCAGGTGATCATGGCGTCTAGAGCTCCCACGGTGCCCATGGCGTCGGCGTCGCCGTTCAGCCGGACATCGTCGATCCGCACGTCGGCCTTCATACCTCGGGCGTTGCCGATCCGATTGCCGGAGGTGTGGATCGAGATGTTCCTGTAGTGGCCGGTCGCGAGCTGAAGCAGAAGCGGCGTCGCGCCGAACGACACACTCGCCTTATCCTGCACCACGCATTCGGTGGCGGCGGCCACCACGCTCTCGGCGCGGTGACGGGCGTACAGCTCACTGGCGAGCAGGCCGGCGGCGACTAAGCCGATCACGATCACCGCGATC
>JAOPVF010000151.1 GCA_025963195.1 Mycobacterium sp.
ACGCGGTACGGCCCACCTCGTTGCTGCTCTGGACCGCCGGGTCCGAGTAGTCGGAACCCTCGAAGGAGTCGGCGAAGCTGCCGTAGTAGTTCGAGGCGCCGTCGAGCACCTGGCCGAATGCCTGGCATGCCGCCACCGCGGGGGCAGTCGCGTCATCCGATTGCACCGGGGCCACGGCGACCTGAACCGGGCTACCGGGATCGACGGCATCGTCGTCGGCCCATGCCGTTGGCATTACCGAGAACCCAATGCCGAGCGCGATCATCGCTGGGGCAGATGCTCGCACGCATGTGCGGAATGAGGTCAAGATTTCCTCCGTGGTAGTCGGTTTCGCAAGGGTTGGCCTGTATCCGGTGCACCCACGTCGACAAGTCCCGTCTGGTCTCGAAGGCGGTACAGCCACCCACGGTCGGTTGGCCAGGTGTCCAAATTGTGAACACACCACCAACGGATGACTTCCAATGGCCATCCATTGGCTTTCATCGTGATTGGGCCTTGATGTGAACTGCCTGAGGAAGGTCTTCCCAGACGCTCATTCGATGGGAATGGGGCGCGAATTGTTAGGCGGCCGTTCATTGTTTGGCAACCCGCCCATTAGATGCTCCGACGCGACAGATTCGTTGGATCCACTCGGATTCCGACCCACGAGAGGCGCCCTTAACACCATGTTGAACCGTTTAGCCATGTTGGCAACTGTCTGCATCGCGCTACCTGTCGGAGTCGCGCCCCTCGCACTGGCCGACCCGCCTCCGCCGCCGGACCCCGCGGTGGTCCCCATCAACGCCACCAATCCGCTGCCGCCCGAGGGTGCCGTCCCGTCGGCCCCACCCGGCGTTCTGGTCACCCCGGACGGGTGGCACCTCGAGGTTAGCGGAGCCAACGAGACGCAGCTTCCGGTCGCTCCGTTGACCACCGCAATCTCGTCGCGTGAGTACCTGATCGCGGGCACCTTCACCGGCAAGATCACCGGCGGTGGCAAGACCAAGCTGACCGGTGGATCGCTGGAAGCCGGCGAGCAGATCGGCTGCGGCATCATCTCCGACGAGACGGAGATCAACCCCGGTGCGAACATCACCCCGGGCCTCAGCGCGATCGGCCTTCCGAGCGTCTCCGCAGGTATCAGCCTGCAGGGCAAGGTCTACCTGAAGCCCGGCACCGTGACCACCGTCGCGATCGACAAGAAGTCGTTCAAGGGCACCACAACGCGCGTCACCATCACCGGTGTCCGCGTCAAGACCGACCAGTGCGCCGGCCAGTCGTTCATCCGCTCGTACGCGACGCTGACCGCCTCGACCGACAACACCGACGACGTCATCACCTACCTCGGCGTCACCAAGTCCGTCTAACCCCAGCCGACCTCTAACGAGAGAACACAATGAATCGCTTCGCCGCAGTGGCAGCCGCTTGCATGGCCCTCACCTTCGCCGCCACCTCGCCCCTCGCATCGGCGGACCCGCCGATCGATCCGGCCGCCGACCCCGGCCCGCCGCCGGACAACGGCGTCGTTGCCTCGGCCGATCCGGGCATCGTGACGAGCCCCGACGGCTGGACGTTGACCGTCGTCGCAACCAACGAGACCCAGTTGCCCGTTGCCCCGCTGACCACCGCCGTCTCGTCGCGCGAGTACCTGGTGGGCGGGACCTTCACCGGCACCGTCACCGGCAAGGGCAAGACGTCGCTGAGTGGTGGCACGTTGGAGGCCGGGTACCAGATCGGCTGCGGTATCGAGCTCGGGCAGGTTCGTCTGATCGGCCAGGCCGGCGTGTCGGTGGGTGGCCTCAGCTTCCCGGCGACGGGCCCCGTCTTCGCGCCCGCCCTGTCGTTCCCGCTGTCGGGCACCATCGAGATCCACCCGAAGCCGGGCACGGTGTCGACTGTGACGGTCGACAAGAAGACGTTCAAGGCGGCTCCGGTGCGTGTCACCCTGAAGGACACGCACATCAAGGTCGACGGTTGCGTCGGTCAGTCGTTCATCAGGTCCTACGCAACGCTGACGAGCTCGACGACGGACACCGACGACATCGTCGCCTACTACGGGGTGACCAAGTCCGTCTGACGTCAGTCGCAGAGCAACCGGGCATCCACACCGAAAGCAGGGCAGTTGGCCATGATTGACCGTAATCGCATCGCGGCCGCAGCATTCGGCGTGCTCGCTGTCGGAGCGGCGGTCGCCTTCCCGGCGACCGCCGTCGCCGACGACGGACCGCCCGATCCGCTGCCGGTTCCCGGGGACCCCGCACCACCTCCACCACCTCCCGGTCCGACGATTCCGATCATCGGCGCACCGGTGGGTCCGGCCGGGTTCAACGTGCTGGCCCAGAACGGCGTTCCTTCCGCAGGCCCCGGCAATCTCGGGGCACCCCCGGTCTATGGCATAGATGGCACGAGCGTTCTGGCACAGACCGCGGCTCCCTCGCTGCCGGGGGCCGTGGGGACGCCTCCGAACCTGAACGTGTTCAACAACGCCTACGGCGCAGGAGCCCTCAACGAAGAGCCCGCTGCGCCAGGCAAGGGCACGCAGTTCGACGTCGCTCCCGGCCAGGAGAACGCGGACGTGTCCCGCAGGGAGTGGCTCGGCCGGTACATCGACCTGTACCGCGCCGGTGACCTGAAGGGCGGACTGCTGGGCCAGGTTCCGAAGGACCAACTCGGCGAACCGCTTCCGGGCACTGCGCCGCCGCCGGGAACCAACATTCCGTCGGGGCTCGGCGAGTTTCTGCCGGACCCTGCGGACGCTGCACCTCCTGGCGCCGTACCTCCACCTCCTGGCGTCGTTCCACCCGTGCCTCCGCCGCCTGGGTGATTTCGACTCCCGAACGATTTGACCTCTCGCGCCCACCGGCTAACGCCGGTGGGCGCGAAGTCTTTTGGGGGCCAACCGGTCTCACTACGCCAGCAGCGCCCGGACTGCTTCGACGATGACGGCGCGCCGGTGCGCATGGTTCTCGTCGGCGACCAACGCGGCGTACTCCGGCGTCATCCCCGACCACAACCCGGAGATCTGCAGCACCAGCCCGAGAAGATCGACCGCCGACCATCGGTCCGTCAGAGCCCCGTCGGCCTGAGCCTTCGCGATGGCATCGACCTTCGCCGCGTTCGACTCGGCGATGATGTCGATCGGATCCTGCGTTCCCGCGCGCTCGAGCCGGTACCACGTGGCGAGCCGCTGCACGTGCGGGCGCGCCACGTAGCCGTCGAACAACCGTCCGGCGTACTCCGGTAGATCGGTGGCGTCGATCGGGCTGTCGCGCAGCGTCGTCACGACGAGGTCGTGGAACACCGCTTCGAACAAACCGTCCTTGTTACCGAAGTAGTGATAGATCTGCGCCTTGTTGGATGCCGCCGCGACCGCGATCCGGTCGACGCGCGCACCGGCGATGCCGAATGCCGCGAACTCGTCTGCGGCGGCATCGAGCAGGCGTCTGCGGGTCGCATCCGCATCTCTGGCCATGCCCGCACTCTAGTCAACTAACCGTCTAGTTGACTACGCGCCGCGCGGAGCGTTCAATGCAAACTAACCGTTCAGTTGACAAGTGGAGGAAGCGACATGACCCAGGTATTTCTCGTCACCGGCAGCTCTCGCGGGCTCGGTCGCGAGATCGTCGAAGCGGCCTTGGCGGCGGGACACCACGTGGTGGCCACAGCCCGAAAGGCCGAGCAGCTCGCCGACCTCGTCGACGCGTACGGCGACCGGGTGCGTGCCTTGGCACTCGACGTCACCGATGCCCGCGCCGCCGACGCGGCGGTGCGCACCGCCGTCGACGCATTCGGCCGGCTCGACGTCGTGGTGAACAACGCCGGGTACGCCGATCTCGCCGCGATCGAGGACGTCACCCTCGACGCCTTCCGCGCGCAGATCGAGACCAACCTCTTCGGGGTCGTCACCGTCACCAAGGCCGCGCTGCCGCAGCTTCGTGCACAGGGCTCCGGGCACATCATCCAGGTCTCGTCGGTCGGTGGACGTCTGGCCAGCGCCGGCCTCGGCGCCTACCAATCGGCCAAGTGGGCCGTCGGCGGATTCTCGAGTGTCCTGCACCAGGAAGTCGCGCCACTCGGGATCAAGGTGACCGTCCTGGAACCTGGTGGCATGCGGACGAATTGGGCCGGAAGCTCGATGGCGATCCCGGAGATCAGCGCACCATATGAACCGACGGTCGGCGACCGTGCCCGGATGATCCGGGCCGGCCTCAGCACCGAGGCGGGCGACCCGGCCAAGGTGGCTCGGGTGGTCCTCGAGGTCGCCGGCATGGCTGAGCCGCCGCTGCGACTGCTGCTCGGCAGCGACGCCTACCGCTACGGCACCGCCGCGGGACGCGCGCTCGCCGAATCAGACGAGTCATGGCGGGAACTCAGCATCTCGACCGACCACGACGGAGCCACAGAAGCTCAGCTGGACCCCCTTGGCCTTGGCGCTAGCTGACGCTCAGCCGTGCTAGACAGGCAAGCGTGAGCTCACTTGCCGACCAGACCCGTTGGATGGATGCGACAGACCAGGCGGCCCTCGTCGCGTCCGGTGAGGTGTCGCCAAGCGAGCTGCTGGAGGCGGCGATCGAGCGCATCGAACGCTACGACCCGGCCATCAACGCCGTCGTGATCCGCTGGTTCGACCACGCCCGCGACACCGCCGCGAGTGCCGATCTCCCCGACGGCCCGTTCCGCGGGGTGCCGTTCCTGATCAAGGACTTGTACGCCTCGTATGCGGGGCAGCGGATCAGCAACGGCAACGTCGCGTTCAAGGAGGCGGGCGTCATCGCCGACGCCGACACGACCCTCGTCAGCCGCCATCGCGCGGCCGGGCTGGTGATCGCAGGCCGCACCAACAGTCCCGAGCTCGGAAGCGTGCCGACCACCGAGCCGATCGCGTGGGGCGCGACCCACAACCCGTGGGACACGACCCGCTCGCCCGGCGGATCGAGTGGCGGTGCTGCCGCAGCCGTGGCGTCGGGGATGGTGCCGTTCGCCCACGCCAGTGACGGCGGCGGATCGATTCGCATCCCCGCGTCGTGCTGCGGTCTGGTCGGGCTGAAGCCGAGCCAGGGTCGCATCACCGTCGGCCCGGTCCGCGACGAGACCGGACTGGGAGTGGAGCACTGCGTCAGCCGCACGGTTCGCGATTCGGCGGCATTGCTCGACGCGACGCGCGGACCCGGCATCGGCGACACCGTGATCGCGCCGCCGCCCACCCGGTCGTACGTCGACGAGCTCGACGCGGACCCCGGCCACCTGCGCATCGGCATCCTCGATCACCATCCGCAGGACGGGCCGATCGACGCCGAAGTCGTGGATGCGACGCGTGCGGTAGGCAGGCTTCTCGAATCATTGGGGCACGACGTCGAGCCCGCGTGGCCGAAGGCGTTGGAGGACAAGACCTTCAGTGCGAAGTTCATCGCGCTGTGGGGTACGAACATGGGGCTGGCACTGCGCCGCTTCGAGGATCAGTTAGGCCGTCGACTGGCGGATCGCGAATTCGAGCCGATGAACCGGACCCAGGCCGACTTCGCCAGCAACTTCACCTCCGTCGACTACGCGTTGGCTCTGTCGGAGGTTACCCATTACCGAAGAGCGCTGCAGTCGTGGTGGCACGACGGCTGGGATCTCTTGCTCACGCCGACGGTCGCCGAGGTGCCGCTCAAGCTC
This sequence comes from Mycobacterium sp., assembly GCA_025963195.1. GTDB lineage: Bacteria > Actinomycetota > Actinomycetes > Mycobacteriales > Mycobacteriaceae > Mycobacterium. The sequence goes on from JAOPVF010000151.1 coordinate 5,638, forward strand.
GGCACGATCTTCAACGACCCCAGCGACCCGATGGCCGCGATGGCGCGTGCTGGCCAATTCGTGGCGTTCACTCCCCCGTTCAACACCAGCGGCCAGCCCGCCATCAGCCTGCCCCTGGAGTGGACCGCCGAGGGCCTGCCGATCGGCGTGCAGCTCGTCGCCGCCTACGGTCGCGAAGACGTTCTGATTCGCATCGCCAGCCAGCTCGAGCAGGCAAATCCGTGGGCGCACCGCACGCCGGACATCTGATCGGCACCGGCGTTCACCCGCAGAAGTAGTCGCTGGCTGCTTATCGTGAGCCGGTGGAGGGGATGCCTTTTGGCCGCTACCAGCTGATCGAACTGCTGGACCGCGGCGGGATGGGCGAGGTCTGGCGCGCCCACGGCACCGAGATCGACAGAGTGGTGGCGTTGAAGATGTTTCTGCCCCGCTACGCCAAAGACCCGGAGTTCGAGACACGGTTTCGCCGAGAGGCACGCGCAGCGGCCCGCCTCGACGATCCCCACGTGGTGCCGATCTACGACGTCGGCGAGATCGACGGCAGGCTGTACGTCACCATGCGGCTGATCGACGGCGTCGATCTGCAGACGGTGTTGGACGTCGGGCC
>JAOPVF010000197.1 GCA_025963195.1 Mycobacterium sp.
GGCAGCGTCGTCGCGGTCTGCACCAGCGGAACCAGGACCGCTGCGCGAGGATCGCCGACGAGCATCCACTGCGCCCCGACGGTCTGCATCCAGGTGCCGAGGTTGGAGACGAGCTGCGCGATCCACAGCGCGCGGTAGACCGGCGATCGCAGCGGCGCCCATGTCGAGATAGGAGGTGTCGATGTGCCCGCCGATGTCATCCGCCGCTCCCGTGTCGCCCGCTGGCTACTTTAGCGACGCGTCGGTCAGGAGCTCGCGTGCGGCAGTGGTTCGGTGAACAACGCCGAGTCCTCGACGCAGGCCGTCCATGCCGCGGCGTCCAAGTACGCCGATCCACGGCTAAGCTGAGGCGAATGGGATTCAGGGCGAGGACGCTCAGCAGCGAGAAATAGCTGTGCTGACACATCTCATCAGCGCGGCGCAGTGACCGGATTTCAGCCTACGTTCAACATTTGCTCCGTATCGTCTGGCCGATGGCAAGCCTGAACCGTCAGCACCTGCTGCTCGCTGTGATGTTGGCGGCAGCCGCCACGGCCTGTTCAGCAGGCGGGGGACCGTCAACTCCCGGCAGTCCACCCGTCGTCGCCCCCGGCGCTGGCACGCCGACTCAGACGTCGTCGCAGGCGAGCAGTGGCACCTTGAAAATCACTGACCCGTACTCGCCCACGATCGACCCTGCGGCGTTCTCGACCACCATCGACAATGCCTTCATGCCTCTCACACCGGGCACTCGAACGACCTATGAATCGCAGACCGCCGAGGGCCACCAACAGACCACCACCGAGGTCACCCGAGACACCAAGACGATCATGGGTGTGAACACTGTCGTCGTCCACGACACCGTCACCCTCGACGGCAAGCCGACCGAAGATACCTTGGATTGGTTCGCCCAGGCTCGCGACGGCAGCGTGTGGTATTTCGGCGAGGCGACCAAGGCTTTCGACGGTGGCGCCGTGGACACGTCGGGTTCCTTCGAGGCTGGGGTCGACGGTGCCCTCCCCGGCATCGCCGTGCCGGGCACACCGCGCGTTGGCGACCGGTACCGCCAGGAGTACGCCAAGGGCGTCGCCGAGGACGTGGGGGAGGTGCTGAGCCTGACCGGCAGCGAAACCACACCGCTCACCGGACCGAAAACGGATCTGCTGGTCACCAAGGACACCGACCTTCTCGACCCGACGGGGCCGGTCGAGAACAAGTACTACGCCCGCGGCATCGGCCTCGTCCTCACTGTGCAAACAACGGAACCCCCCGAGCGTGAGCAAGCCATCGCAGTCCAAAAGTTCTGACTGTCAAGGGTTTTTCAAGCACGTGACGATCTCGGTGACGAACCGGCGAGGATCGAGACCTCGCGGCCCGACGTGGCATCGCGGGGTACCGACCATCGTCGCGCTATGCGCGGCAAGCACATTCGCGGTCGGCATCGCAATGTCGGCGATTCTGGTCGTATCGCGCCAAACGGTCGGCGACACAGGTGTCGTCATGCCGACGCAGCCGCTCCCCACGTCGCTCTCGACAAGCACACCCACGAGTTCGCCCGTGGCAACGCAGGCCCCCTCGCGCGCACCGGCGAACACATCGACAGCGGCGCTCACACCGACCGTCGCACCCAGCGTGACCGTCGCACCGAAGCCTCCGGACATCACGGCCACCCACTCGGACACCCCGCAACCGCCGAGCAGCGTTCATCCCACGACGCACCGCGCGTTTCCCAACGAAACCACCGATTTTCTTGGGCCTCCCGGCACAAACGGCTGACGGCCTGCATGCGGAATCGTAATTCCGTCAGTGACGTGTTCGGTGATGCCGATGAATCGGATCGTCGGCTGGCGTCGTGTGCAGCGTTGATGAGGTGCGCGAAATGCCAATCACGACTTAGAACGCCCAGAGGGTGTCACCTCAGAGGTACTGGTGACGATCGGCCAAGCGTGCTAGAACCGCCTAATCACACAGGTCGCACTGCCCGCTCAGCGGGAGTTGGCTGAAGTGCACCGGGCAGAGGACGACCGGTTTCTCCACCGGCGGCTCGGTCCTGGTGCGTTTCGCCGTGACCGCGCGCGTGGGGGTGGGTTTGCCGCCGTCGGCTGGCATGTCGGCACCGTGGAAGCGGTAGCACTGCAGTCTCGACTCGGCGGCGTGCGGCTGAAGATCCTTGGGCTTTGGCTGACCCGCGATCTTCAACGCATATGCGTAACCCGCGCCAACCTTTTCGTCACCGCTGGAGACGCACAGCGACGTCAGCAGCGGTCCGCCCTCCGTCGCATTCTGGTCGGCGACCGCGATCAGCACCTTGCCGATCCAGTTCCGCTGATGCGCGCTGTACAGGATGCCCGAGTCGGCCAAGACACGGCGCGCCAGCTCGGAGTAGGTGAGGTAGTCGTTGTACCGCGTCGCGGTCTGCACCAGGATTCCGTGGGCGACCCGGGCCCACTCGGCCTGCGCCTCGGCGAAGGGAATCGGTGCTCCGTCGGACGCTCGCCACGGGCTCGGAACCTTCGGTTCGTCGGCCGCCGGTTCGGTGCTGTCCTCGATCAAATCGTCCGACTCAGCGGTCGGCGCTGCTTCTTGCTCGTCGATGCTCACCCCTGACGATAGACATGCGGCGCCGCTGCGACCAATTTGGAGGCTTCGCCAAGGCCCCGGGGTCATGTGCCAAGACGGGCCATCGGTGCCGCAGCGCCGAGTTCGGCGCGCGCGTGGCAAACTCATTGCGGCAGTGGATCCGGGTTTCACCCGATCGCGGCTAAAATCTTCAAACGCCGTCAGCAACGTCACGGCCATGTATATAGTGTGGCTCTGTCACCGATTTTCACCGAAAGCTGACTATCTGTCGCAAACGTGTCATCGCGAGCGACGGCGCCGCCTCTCGGCCAAGGATGCAGGGGTGTCAGCAATCGAAGACGTCAACTAGAGGCGCTAGGTCACCGCGCCTCAAATGACTCCCCGAGCTTCCGGTCCCCTGGAAGATCACCCGCCCGTGAAAGGAAACGCCTTGTTCATTCGTGCTGCTCTCATCGGACTCGCCGTCGCTGGAATCGCAACGTTGGCGCCGCCCGTCATCGCCAACGCTGCACCGTATTCCAACTGTTCACAGGCCAAGGCCAACGGCGACTGTGACATTCCGTCGAACTCGCCGTACTACCAAGCCAAGCTCGACCGCGACCAAGACGGCATCGGCTGCGAGTGCTGACGAGGACGTCTCGACAACCGAAATACAACTCGCCGCCGTCGACTTCGGATATGCGATCTGCAACCACCTCGACGTCACGCAGGACCCGGACGTGACCGCCGACTACATGATGAGTCTTGGGCGCAGCCGCGCCAACGCCAACATGTGGCTTGCCGCGTCGGTCATCAACCTGTGCCCCGAACTGAATCATCTGACGGGGTACTGATCAAGGAGGATTCATGCACAAGTGCGTTCGGTCGACAACATCCCAAATCGGCTTATTTGCCGGGATTGTCGCCTTCGCGGTCGCCGGCTGCGGCGGCGGAAGTGCGCCTGCACCGGCGACGGTGACGGTCCACGACTCGGCTCCGTCCTCACGCGTTCAGGCAGAACCAACCGCACCCAGTTCAGCAACGACCCCCGTGGCCGCACCGTCGGTATTGGCCCCGCCGGTGGAAGCGCAGGCGTGGGTGATGCCCGATTACCGTGGCCAGAACCTGCAGGCGGCACAAGACGCGATACAGGCCCTCACGGGCAATCCGGGATTCTTCAGTACCTCGAGCGACCTCACGGGGCAGGGGCGAATGCAGGTAATGGATCGCAACTGGCAAGTGTGTTCATCGACGCCGGCGCCGGGCGAGACGTTCACTGCGGGGTCAAGCGTGGATTTCGGTGTCGTCAAGCTCGACTCGGAGTCCTGTCCCTAAGCGACCGCCGGGTACGCCTGGCTCCGGCCGCAGCTCACCTGTGGCAGATCCGATCGAGCCCCGACATCATTCCACCGCCAAAAACGCCACGACCAACAACGCGACGACCGCCACCACAGCCGCGGCCACGATCCACACCAGCGCGAAGCTCGCTCGTTCTACTTCCTGCGGGCCGTACAGGCACTCGGACGGGTGGGCGCAGTCGCAGCGCCCACAGTCGGGTCGGGGCGCGGTCGGCATCGGGCCAGCGAGTTCCGGAGGCTCCGGGAAGTCCTCGGGAACGTCTGGCTCACTCATGGCCTCCATCCTCCC
>JAOPVF010000239.1 GCA_025963195.1 Mycobacterium sp.
TCGAAGATCTTGTAGCCGCGCTGCGGTTGCATGGCGATGCCTGCCCTGGCGCCGGACTTCAGCGCCTTGGACGTGCTGACCAACTCGTCGAGGGTCTTGGGCACCTCGAGCTTGGCCTGCGCCAAATAGTCGGTGTTGTAGAGGTATCCGAGTGCGTAGTTGTAGAACGGCACGCCGTAGCGCACCCCGTCGACCGTCGTGATGTCGGTCAGTGACGGGAAGAAGTCCTTGGCGTCGTAGTCGGGGGTGCCGTCGATCCTGGCATCCAGCGGCTGCAGGAACTTCGCGTTGGCGAAGTCCACCATCCACGGGTTGTCGACGATGATCAGATCGTAAGTGGGGGAGGATGATTGGAACGACGACACCAGCTTGTCGCGCATCTGGTCGTAGGTCAGCGTCTCAATGTCGACCTTGACATTCGGATAGTCCTTGTTGAACTCGGGCACCATCGACTTGACGATGTCGGTGTCGGGCACGTTCTCCATCAGGATGCGCACCGTTCCCGCGACGTCCTTCGGGACCGTGCCGGTCCCGGTGGCCTGCGGCTGCTCGGGGCCGCCGCTGCCAGCGCAGGCGCTGATGAACAAGGTGAGTACGGCCATGAGTGCGAGTACGGGTGCGGCGAGGAACGGCCGCCTCCGCCGAGGTGTCGTGGATGGCGTGGTTTGCGTCAACTTCATTGCGGCACTGTTCCCTTCACTTGATGGTGGATTCATCGGGCTCTGCTCGCCATGGCGTGAGATATCGGCGCCGTCGCGGCTCCGAGTTCGCGCCACGTCGGGTAGGCGTCGTCGTACGCGGTGCGCCGGGCCGGGTCTGGCAACACCGGCGGGTCGAGGCTGACGAACCGGGCGGCGTCCGACCAGTCGTCGAGGGCGCCGACGCCGATCGCGGCGATCACCGCAGCACCCAGGGATGCGCCGGGATGGCCACGGACGGGCCGCAATTCAATGCCGAGGACGTCGGCGTGGATCTGCTTCCACAGGGTGGACTTCGATCCGCCGTTGGTGATCATCACGCGGCTCGGCCGAATGCCGATGTCGGTGAACACGTCGACGTGGTGGCGGAATCCGAAGGCGATGGCCTCGAGCACCGAGCGGTAGAGGTCCGCGCGAGTGTGCCCGAGGTGCATTCCGGCGAACACGCCGCGCAGGTCCGGATCGTGGATCGGGCTCTTCTCGCCGAGGAAGTACGGCAGGCAGAGCACTTCGGCGGGCCCGGATGTCGTGGCCTCGTCGTCGAGGACGGTGAGGTCGTCGCCGCCGATCAATGCCTGGAACCAGCGGATCAGGCTGCCGCTGGTGGCCATGCACCCGTTAGGCAACCAGTGCCCGGGCACCGGGTGCGCATCGAGGTAGAGCCGCTCGTCGACGACCCTGGTATCGCTTGCCACCAGGATGTCGCCTGCGCCACCGAGTTTCACCAGTGCGTCGCCCGGCTCGTTCACCCCGGCGGCGAAGGCGGACAGCACATGGTCGGCACCGCCGACGACGAGGGCCGTGCCCGCGGGCAGGCCCGTCTGCTCGGCGGCCTCCCTGCTGAGCTCGCCCACCCGGGAGCCCGGCCGGTGCACCTGCGGAAGGGTGGTGGCGTCGAGGCCCGCCGCGGCGAGGACGGGGTCCGCGATGTCCCCGTCGATGGTGAACAGTCCCGACTCCAGTGCCCAGTTCTGCTCGACGTGGATCTGCGCGCCGAGCGTGGTGAGCACCCAGTCGTAGGACCCGACGTAGTGCGCGGTCTGGTCGTAGACGTGCGGTTCGTTGGTGCGCAGCCAGACCGTGGTGGGCGCCACCGACTGCTGGGTCAGCGCTGATCCCGTCATCGCGACGAGGTCGACGCCGTCGAGTGCGGCGGCGAGTTCGCCGACCTCGCGGTGCGCCCTCGCGTCGTTCTGAAGAATGGCGCGGCGCAACGGCTTTCCCGAAGAATCGACGGGGATCACGGCGGGCACCATTCCCGATACCGCAACGGCGGCCACGGAGTCACGGTTGATTCCGCTGGTGTTCAAGACTTCCCGGATGGATTCGACGACGCCGGCGTACCACTGATCGGTGTCTGCCTCGGCGAAACCAGGGCTCGGTGAATGCAGGGTCGTCTCCCGCGACGCCTGGGCCACGATGCCGCTCGCGGTGTCGAACAGCACGGTCTTGGTGCCCGTGGTGCCGACGTCGATGCCGATCGTGTGGGTGGTCACGGCGAACCCGCCTGAGCTGCTGCGGAGTCCGCGTCGGCGTGGCCTGCGACGCAGATGACGTCGACCCCAGCATCGCGTGCGGCGACCAGTGCGGGATGGTCCGGGTCGCCGTCGGTGACGATGACGTCGACCTGTGACAGTGCGGCGATGCGAACGAACGTGACCCGACCGAGCTTGCTGTTGTCGGCGGCGACGATGACGCGGTCCGCCCGTCTGCTCGCCGCGCGCTTCACGCCGCTTTCTGCCTGGTGATAGTCCGAGATCCCGCGCTCGTCGTCGACGCCAGCCACGCCCATCACATAGGTGTCGCAGTTGTAACCGGCCAAGGTCTCCTCGGCGGCGGGGCCGATCAGGCTGAGCTCGCCCGGCCGCAACTCGCCGCCGGTGAGTACGACCGTGGTGTCGGGCTGGTCGATCAACTCCAGCGCCGCCAACAGGCTCGGGGTGACGACGGTCAGGCCGAGGCGCCGCCCCTTCAGCGACCGGGCCACCGCAAGCGCGGTGCTTCCGGAGTCGAGGATGAGGGTCTCGCCGGGACCGATGAGGTCGGCGACCGCGTCGGCGATGTGGCGTTTCTCCTCGGCGGCTTCGGCGACCCGGGTCGCGAACGACGGCTCGCTGTCCTTGCCCTTCAGTGCTATCGCGCCGCCCACCACCCGCCGGACCACGCCCAGCGTCTCGAGGGCCTCCACGTCGCGGCGGATCGTCATCTCGGAAACGTCGAAATCGGCGGCGAGTTCGGCGTACCCGACCTCGCCTTCGCTGCGAACACGCTGCTCGATGTGATCCCGGCGGGTCTTGGCGTCCACGCTCAGATCCAGTTCATATGTGGAAAATTCACAGATACGCCCCGTCGTGCTGGAGGTTTCCCATGCGGCACATGTTGATCGTGTGAATTTACAACACGAATGTGTGCAACGTCCACACTTCTTGCCACATTCTCGGCCACCGCGCATCGGGCGGTTACCGTGCGCCAGTGCTCCACTTACGGGTGATCGCTCCAGAAGACCTGCGCGAACAGGTGCTCGACGTGCTGCACGGGGAACCCGGCGTCGCCAACCTCCTGCTCCATCCCGGTGCCGCCCTCGTGCCGCCCGGGGACGAGATCACCGCAGACATCGCCAGAGAATGCGCCAACGACGTCATCAAGGGGCTGAAGGCACTGGACGTGCAGCACCGCGGGGCGATCACACTCGAAGTCCTCGACACCGTGCTGTCCACCCGGGCGCACCGAGCCGAGGACGAGGCCGACGGCGACCCGGCCGACGCCCTGGTCTGGGACGAACTGATCGGACGCACCCGCGAGGAGTCGACCCTGTCGGTGACATTCGTGATGTTCCTGACGCTGGCCTGCCTGATCGCCGCCATCGGTGCCGTCACCGACTCCACCGTCACCGTCGTCGGCGCCATGGTGCTCGGGCCGGAGTTCGGACCCTTGGCCGCGCTGGCCGTCGCAGCCGTGCAGCGGCGATGGGACCTCGCCCGGCGTGCGCTGCTGGCACTGGCGGTCGGCTTCCCCGTGGCGATGGGCATCACCGCGCTGGCGACGTTGGCTGCTCACGCCGTCGGCTGGTTGAGCCTGGAAACGGTCCGCAACGTCACGGAGGTGGACTTCATCTTTCAGGTGGGGCCGATCTCGCTCGTGGTCGCGCTGCTGGCCGGCGCAGCCGGAATGCTGTCGCTGGTGTCGGCCAAGTCGGCCGCGCTCGTCGGCGTCTTCATATCCGTCACCACAGTGCCTGCGGCGGGATTCGCCGTCGTCGCAGCGATTCTCGGGGATTGGGACGTGGCCGCGAAGTCGGCGACGCAGCTCGTCGTGAATCTGGTCGGCATCGTGATCGCCGGAGTCCTGGTACTCGTCGTGCGGCCGCGGGCTTCGTTCATCGCGCGCGGCGCCAAAACCTGAACCGCCCTCCCCGGGGGCATGCGGTCTGCATGGGTGTGGCGGGTGTGGTGGGATCAACGCCATGGGTATCAAGGTGGCGCTGGAGCATCGCACCAGCTACACGTTCGACCGTTTGGTGGAGGTGTTTCCCCACGTCGTGCGGCTGCGTCCGGCGCCGCATTCGCGCACCCCGATCGAGGCCTACTCGCTGACCGTCGAGCCGGGCGACCACTTCGTGAACTGGCAGCAGGACGCGTTCGGCAACTTCATGGCGCGGCTGGTGTTCCCGACGCGCACCCGCAGCCTCACCATCAACGTGGGCCTGATCGCCGACCTCAAGGTGATCAACCCGTTCGACTTCTTCATCGAGGACTACGCCGAGACCGTCGGCTTCGAATACCCGAAGGCACTGGCCGAGGACCTCAAGCCGTACCTGCGGCCGGTCGACGAGACCGACGAGGGATCGGGCCCAGGTGACCTCGCGCAGGCATGGGTGAAGGACTTCTCGGTGAGGCCGGGTACCCGCACCATCGACTTCCTGGTCGCGCTGAACCATGCCGTCAACGGCGACGTCGGCTACAGCCTGCGCATGGAACCCGGTGTGCAGACTCCTGATTACACACTGCGCACCGGCATCGGATCCTGCCGCGACTCGGCCTGGCTGTTGGTGTCGATCCTGCGCCAGATGGGTCTGGCCGCCCGGTTCGTGTCCGGCTACCTGGTCCAGCTGAGCTCCGACGTGAAGGCGCTCGACGGACCGTCCGGTCCGGCCGCAGACTTCACCGATCTACACGCCTGGACCGAGGTCTACATCCCCGGCGCAGGCTGGATCGGGCTGGATCCGACGTCGGGGCTGTTCGCAGGCGAGGGGCACATCCCGCTTTCGGCCACCCCACATCCGGCCTCCTCGGCGCCGATCACCGGTGCCACCGAGATGGCCGAGACGACGCTCGACTTCTCCAACGTGGTGACCCGCGTGCACGAGGATCCGCGGGTGACGCTGCCGTACACCGGCGCGGCGTGGGACGCCATCCAGGCGCTCGGCGCCCGCGTCGACGACCGCCTTGCCGCCGGGGACGTCCGTCTCACGGTGGGCGGCGAGCCGACGTTCGTCTCCATCGACAATCAGGTCGACCCGGAGTGGACCACCGACGCCGACGGGCCGCACAAGCGGCAGCGGGCCTCGGCACTGGCCGCCCGGCTCAAGGCACGGTGGGCTCCGCAGGGACTGGTGCAACGCAGCCAGGGCAAGTGGTATCCGGGAGAACCGTTGCCGCGCTGGCAGATCGGGCTGTACTGGCGTGCCGACGGTGTGCCGTTGTGGACCAACGACGCACTGCTGGCCGACCCATGGCCGACCGGACCTCAGACCGTCGAGGTGGCGCCCGACGCAGCACGGCGCCTGCTCGACGCCATCGCCGCAGGGCTCGGGCTACCCAGCACCCAGGTGCGTCCCGCGTACGAGGACGCGTTGAGCCGGCTGGCCGCCTCGGTGCGCCAACCCGCAGGCGAACCGGTCGCGTCGGGCGACGACCTGGCGGCCGACGCCACCGATGCCAGGGCCGTCCTGATGGCCAAGCTCGAGACGCCCGTCGAAGGGCCCGCCGCCTACGTGCTGCCGCTGCACCGGCGCGACGACGACTCCGGCTGGGCCAGTGCGGACTGGCGCCTGCGCCGCGGCCGCATCGTCCTTCTCGACGGGGATTCGCCTGCCGGTCTGCGGCTGCCGCTGGACTCGATCAGCTGGCAACCGCCGCGACCGTCGTTCGACGCCGACCCGACGAGGCGCCACGGCGCCCTGATCGAACCCGAGACCGAACCGGACGCCGTGGTGGAGGACGCCGACGGTGAGCCCACCACGGCGATGGTTGCAGAGGTCCGCATTGAAAACGGGGCCGGCTTGCTGTACGTATTCCTGCCACCGACCGAGGAACTCGAGCACTTCATCGACCTCGTCGCCCGGATCGAGGCGGCCGCGACCAAGACGGACTGCCCGGTGGTCATCGAGGGCTACGGCCCACCCGCCGACCCGCGCCTGGTCACGATGTCGGTCACCCCCGACCCTGGAGTCATCGAGGTCAACGTCGCCCCGACGGCCAGCTTCGCCGAGCAGCGCCAGCAGTTGGAGCTCCTCTACGAGGAGGCCCGCCTGACCCGGCTGTCCACCGAGTCGTTCGACGTCGACGGCACGCACGGTGGGACCGGCGGCGGCAACCACATCACGCTCGGCGGCGTCACACCTGCGGAGTCGCCGATGCTGCGCAGGCCCGACGTGCTGGTATCGATGCTGACCTATTGGCAGCGGCACCCGGCGCTGTCGTATCTGTTCGCGGGCCGGTTCATCGGCACCACGTCGCAGGCGCCACGGGTCGACGAGGGACGCTCGGACTCGTTGTACGAACTGGAGATCGCGTTCGCGGAGATCGCGAGGGTGACCTCCGGGGGCGGTGACAAGCCGTGGGTGACCGACCGAGCGCTGCGTCACCTGCTCACCGACATCACCGGCAACACCCACCGCGCCGAGTTCTGCATCGACAAGCTGTACAGCCCCGACAGCCCGCGCGGCCGCCTCGGCATCCTGGAGTTGCGAGGATTCGAGATGCCGCCGCACTTCCAGATGGCGATGGTGCAGTCGCTGCTGGTGCGGTCCTTGGTGTCGTGGTTCTGGGATGAGCCGCTGCGAGCCCCATTGATCCGGCACGGCGCCAACCTGCACGGCCGATACCTGCTGCCGCACTTCCTGATTCACGACATCGCCGACGTCGCCGCCGACCTGAGGTCACACGGCATTCACTTCGACACCAGTTGGCTGGACCCGTTCACCGAGTTCCGCTTCCCACGCATCGGCACCGCCGTGTTCGACGGCGTCGAGATCGAGCTGCGCGGAGCCATCGAGCCGTGGAACGTGCTGGGGGAGGAGTCCACCGCAGGCGGCACCGCCCGCTACGTCGACTCGTCGGTGGAACGCGTCCAGGTCCGGCTCATCGGAGCTGACCGGCACCGCTACGTCGTCACGGCCAACGGTCACCCGATTCCGCTGCTGGCCACGGACAGCTCCGACGTCCAGGTCGGCGGGGTGCGGTACCGCGCCTGGCAGCCGCCGAGCGCGCTGCACCCGACCATCACCGTCGATGGCCCGCTGCGCTTCGAACTCATCGACGCGGGCACCGGCATGTCGCGGGGCGGCTGCACCTACCACGTGTCCCATCCCGGCGGCCGGTCCTACGAAAACCCACCCGTCAACGCCGTCGAAGCCGAGTCCCGCCGCGGCAGACGCTTCGAGGCGACCGGATTCACCCCGGGCCAGGTCGACATGTCCGACATCCGCGAGAAGCAGGCCCGCCAGAGCACGGATGTGGGCGCGCCGGGGATCTTGGATCTGCGCCGGGTGCGTACCGTTCTGCGTTGATGGTTCTTCGTGCGAGCGGCTCACCCGAGCCGACCCCTTCGGTGATCGACGGCGATGACGTGCTGGCCGGATACCGTGCTGCGCGCGCCCAGAAGACGCTCTTCGACCTTCGGGGTGCGGCGGGCACCGGCTACGACGAGTTCGTCGACGCGGCCGGCGGTGTCCGGCCTGCATGGCAGGAACTGGCCGAGTGCGTGGGGGAGCGTGGTCGCGGCGGCCTGAGCCTGCTGCGGTCGGTCGTGCGCGGGCTCGTCGACAACGACGGCATCACGTTCGTGCAGCGGGAGCCGCATTCCGGAGGGCAGGAGCGCAGCGGCCCGGGATTGGGCTTGAGCGATGCCATCACGAACGGCGACGGCACTGGTGTGCCCGGCCCGTGGCATCTCGACGCGCTGCCGCTGCTGATCTCGGCGTCGGATTGGGGCGGCCTCGAGTCCGGTTTGGTGCAGCGCTCTCGATTGCTCGACGCCGTGCTGGCAGACCTCTACGGCGCGCGCCGCTCGATCACCAGCGGCACGCTGCCCCCGGCGCTGGTGTTCGGCCATCCCGGATACGTGCGGGCCGCCCGTGGCATCGACGTGCCGGGGCGCCATCAGTTGTTCCTGCACGGCTGCGACGTCAGCCGAGCCGAGAGTGGCGAGTTCCTGGTGAACGCCGACTGGACGCAAGCGCCGTCGGGGGCCGGCTACGCAATGGCCGACCGCCGCGTGGTGGCGCACGCCATCCCGGACCTCTACGAGCGCATCGGTCCGCGGCCTGCCTCGCCGTGGGCGCAGGCGCTGAGGCTGGCGCTCATCGACGCCGCGCCCGAGTCCGCCGAGGAACCCGTCGTCGTGGTGCTCAGCCCCGGCATCCACTCCGAGACTGCGTTCGACCAGGCGTACCTGGCCAGCGTGCTCGGCTTCCCCTTGGTGGAGAACGCCGACCTGGTGGTCCGCGACGGCAAGCTCTGGATGCGCTCGCTCGGCACGCTCAAGCGGGTCGACGTGGTGCTGCGCCGCGTCGACGCTGAATACGCCGACCCACTCGACTTGCGCCCCGACTCGCGGCTCGGCGTGGTCGGGCTGGTCGAGGTGTTGCGTCGCGGGGCGGTGACCGTGGTCAACACCTTGGGCAGCGGCATCCTGGAAAGCCCTGGGCTGCTTCGCTTCCTGCCCGAGCTGGGCGAGCTGCTACTCGGCGAGAAGCCGCAACTGAGCACCGCACCCGTGTACTGGGGCGGCATCGACCTGGAGCGCTCGCATCTGCTGGCCCATCTGTCGACGCTGCTGATCAAACCGGTGACCGGCGGCGAGACGATCATCGGGCCCGCGCTGTCGACGACCCAGCGCAAGGACCTCGCCGCGCGGATCGGCGCAACGCCATGGCAGTGGGTGGGCCAGGAGTTGCCGCAGTTCTCGTCGGCACCGACCGACCTGAATCCTGGCGGGTTGTCGGCGGGCAGCGTCGGCATGCGGCTGTTCACCGTCGCGCAACGCGGCGGGTTTGCCCCGATGATCGGTGGGCTCGGTTACCTGCTGGCCCCCGGCAACGCCGCATACAAATTGGACACCGTTGCCGCCAAGGACATTTGGGTGCGCACACCCGCCAGGGTGACGGCCGAGCGGATCCCCTCGCCGACGGTGGACCTGCCCGCGATGACGCCGAGCCCGACCCGCGCGGTCAGCTCACCCCGCGTGCTGTCCGACCTCTTCTGGCTGGGCCGCTACGCCGAACGGGCCGAGAGCACGGCGCGGCTGCTCACCGTGACCCGCGAGCGCTACCACGAATTCCGGTACCGCAGGGAGCTGCCGGGCAGCGAGTGCGTGCCGGTATTGCTGGCCGCGCTCGGCACGATCACCGGCACCAACACCGGAGCCGACGGCGACGACGCAGAGATGGTGGCCACCGCGCCGACGACACTGTGGTCGCTTACCGCGGATCGGCACCGCCCCGGCGCGCTGGCGCAGTCGGTCGAACGCCTCGGTCTGAGCTCGCGTGCGGTGCGCGACCAGATGTCCAACGACACCTGGATGGTGCTGGCCGCGGTGGAACGCGCGGTGGTGCATCCGTCGGGTGGGCCGCCCGAATCACCAACCGAGGGCGAGTCCTATCTCGCGACCGCGCACAGCCAGACGCTCGCCGGCATGCTGGCCCTGTCCGGGGTGGCCGCCGAGTCGATGGTGCAGGACGTCGGCTGGACCATGATGGACATCGGCAAGCGTATCGAACGCGGCATTTGGCTGACGGCTCTACTGAGTGCCACGCTCACCACCGTGCGCAGTCCCGGTGCCGAGCAGACGATTACCGAGTCGACGCTGGTGGCCTGCGAGTCGTCCGTGATCTACCGCAGGCGCATGCTTGGCAAGGTCAGTGTGGCGGCGGTGGCGGACCTGGTGCTGTTCGACGGGGAGAACCCGCGGTCGCTGGCCTACCAGTTCGAGCGGTTGCGCACCGACCTCAAGGCGCTGCCCTCGTCGTCGGGGTCGACGAAGCCGGAACGGTTGATCGACGAAGTCGCCGCGCGGCTGCGCCGGCTGGACCCTGCCGACATGGAAGCCGTGACGCCAGAAGGCAAGCGGGCCGAACTTGCCGAGCTACTCGGTGGCATGCACGCCGATCTGCGCGAGTTGTCGGGCCTGATCACCGCGACCCATCTTTCGCTGCCCGGCGGCATGCAGCCGCTGTGGGGACCCGATGAGCGGCGCGTGATGCCGTGACCTTCTCGGATGGACCGACGGCGGGCGGTGGCCGGAGCTACGAGGTGACGCACCGGACCGTGTACAAGTACTCCGATGACGTCACCAGTTCCTACGGCCGCGGCTTCCTGACGCCAAGGGACCTGCCTCGGCAACGCTGCCTGTCGCACGAATTGTTGCTCGACCCCGAGGCCGTGGACAGCTCGACGAGCCGTGACGTGTACGGCAACATCAGCTCGTACTTCCACGTCTCCGAGCGGCACCGGACCCTCTCGGTCACCAGCCACTCGATCGTCGACGTCGACCCGCCCCCTGCCGAGCTGTACGGCAGCGGTGCGGCCAAGGCGCCGTGGGAGATCTCCCGTCCGGTCGGACCCGACGCGGCGCTTGCCGTGGAATTCACCCTCGACCTGCAGCCACCCGAGATCACCGACGAGGTACGCGCATACGCCGCGCCGAGTTTCGAACCGGGTAGGCCCCTGATCGAGGTGCTGCGCGACCTGAATGCCAGGATCTACGCGGACTTCACCTACCGCTCGGGATCGACGACGGTATCCACTCAAGTCGGCGAGGTTCTGATCGCACGCGAGGGGGTATGCCAGGACTTCGCGCGGCTGGCGATCGCCTGCCTGCGCGCCAACGGTCTGGCCGCCAGTTATGTATCCGGGTATCTCGCGACGGACCCACCACCGGGAAGGGAACGCATGGTCGGCGTCGACGCGACGCACGCCTGGGCATCGGTCTGGACACCGCAGAACCAATGGCTTGGACTCGATCCCACCAATGATCAGATGGTCGACGAGCGCTACATCGTGGTGGGTTTCGGCCGCGATTACGCCGACGTGCCGCCGCTGCGGGGAATCATCTACACCGACTCGGAGAAGAGCGTGATCGACGTGTCGGTGGACGTTGCGCCGTTCGAGGCGCCGGATGTCGCGCCGTTCGACGGCGGTGGCCTTCGTGCGTGACTTCACCTGTCCCAATTGCGGACAGCGGTTGGCGTTCGAGAACTCCCTTTGCCTGTCATGCGGCAGTGCGCTCGGCTTTTCGCTGGACGACATGGCGCTACTGGTCATCGCCCAAGGGCCGGAGAGCGAGCATGCAGGTGCGGTCGACGAACGCGAATATCGGCTCTGCGCGAATCTGCATCTGGCCGAATGCAACTGGCTGGTCGAGAAGTATCCGGCGGGTCAGCTGTGCGAGTCGTGTGAGCTGACCCGCACCCGCCCCGCCGACGGTGACGTCAAGGCCCTGTCGGCGTTCGCGGGCGCCGAGAAGGCCAAGCGGCGCCTGATCGTCGAATTGCACGAGCTGAAGCTGCCAATCGTCGGACGCGACGAGGACCCCGACTACGGGCTCGCCTTCGACCTGCTCTCCAGCGAGACCGAGAAGGTCGTCACCGGACACCACAACGGCCTCATCACCCTCGACCTCGCCGAAGGCGACGACGTGCACCGCGAGCAGTTGCGGATCGCGATGGCCGAGCCGTACCGAACATTGTTGGGCCACTTCCGCCACGAGATCGGGCACTACTACTTCTATCGCCTGATCGAACCGTCGACGGACAACGCCGCGCGCTTCACCGAGTTGTTCGGAGACCCGTACGCCGACTATCAGGCCGCGCTGGACCGGCACTACAGCGAAGGTGTGCCGCCAGGATGGGCTAAGGACTTCGTATCCTCCTACGCCAGCATGCATCCCGCAGAGGACTGGGCCGAGACGTTTGCGCACTACCTACACATCCGCGACACCCTCGACACGTCGGCGGCGTTCGGATTTGCGCCGTCTGGGGCCACCTTGGAGCGACGAACATTGGGCCCCAGCGCTTTCGACACGATCATCGAGATGTGGCTACCGCTGGCATGGGCCCTGAACATGGTGAACCGGTCGATGGGCAAGGAGGACATCTACCCGTTCGTACTGCCCCCCGCGGTGCTGAACAAGATGCGCTTCATTCACACCGTCATCGACGAGTTGCAGGCGTAACGGCACGTCTGCGTGGAACCCGCACGTCGTTGAACCAATCGGCCCCGTCAATCGTGATGTGAAGGGGTGCCGTACTCCGAACGCCACCTTGGGAGGTCGACAAGGTTGCTGTTCCGCATCGCAATGCTGGCAATCGCCGCGCCCAGCAGGATCGTCTCATCGCCCTGTTCGTGACCGTCGCAGCCGCCATCTTCGGTGTGGCCGTGGCCAACAGCCTGTCCGCCAGCGGGTTCCAGGACCCAATTCGGAATCGGCTCGGGCAACCCGGCTGCTGACCGACGAATGCGGCAGAAGCAGCAATCAAATGGTCATCACGGTCGCCGCACCCGACGGTGCCACGAGTTCGGCCGCCCGCGAAGTCGGCACCGACATCGCCACCCGGCTGAGCGAATCACCCCACGCCACGAACGTGACCTCGGCATGGACCGCCCCTGCGGCGGCCGGTGCCGACCTGGGCAGCAAGGACGGGAAGTTTGATCGCTTCCCAGGCCCAGGTGATGCGCTTGTTCGGGTTGGGTTTGACGTTGGCAGTGGTGGTCGACGCCACGCTGGTGCGGATGGTTCTGGTGCCTGCCTTCATGCACGTCATTGGCAGGTGGAACTGGTGGGCGCCGAAACCGTTGAGGTGGCTGCACAGCCGCATCGGGATCGACGAAGAACCACGATCGCTGGCGTGCGGCTCTGGCACAGAACGGCATTCGATGATATCCACCGCGTCTTGACGGATTCGATCGAACCAAACGGCTCCGGGGTTCGTGTCAATGAGATGGACAAGACGAGTGTCATCGCCGGCGTGCACGGCGCACTTCCACCCCATCGCTATCTCCAAGCCGAGATCACACAGGCCCTGATCGACCTGCCTGCGAACGCACCCCACGAAGCCTTGATCCGGCACCTGCACGCAAGCTCGAAGGTCGACACCCGCCATCTGGTCCTTCCGCTCGAGGACTACCCAGCGCTGGCAGACTTCGGGCAGGCCAACGACGTATTCATCGACAAGGCAACCGAGCTCGGGTGCGCTGCGCTGCAGGGGGCGCTCGACGACGCAGGCTTGTTCCCCGAGGACGTCGACCTGATCATGACGACGACCGTCACCGGCGTCGCGGTGCCGTCACTGGATGCCCGCATCGCCGCCCGGGTGGGCCTACGTCCTGACGTACGCAGGGTGCCGATCTTCGGGTTGGGCTGCGTGGCAGGTGCCGCGGGAGTGGCGCGGATGAACGACTACCTGAGGGGCGCTCCCGATGACGTCGCCGTGCTGGTGGCGGTCGAACTGTGTTCCCTCACGCTGCAAACGGCGGATCCGTCCGGCGCGAACCTCGTCGCCGGTTCGTTGTTCGGCGACGGAGCGGCTGCCGTGGTGGCAGCCGGGGCGCGGCGCGCCGACGCGATCGGCGCCACCGGACC
Source organism: Mycobacterium sp. (assembly GCA_025963195.1). Lineage (GTDB taxonomy): Bacteria > Actinomycetota > Actinomycetes > Mycobacteriales > Mycobacteriaceae > Mycobacterium. Next base: position 13,560 of record JAOPVF010000239.1, read on the forward strand.
CGACGTACTCGACTCGCGCAGCCACCTCTATCCCGACTCCCTGCGCACGATGGGATGGGACATCGGCGCCGCCGGATTCCAGATCGTCCTTGGCCGCGAAGTGCCCGAGGTGGTGGAGCGCTACCTTGGCGATGACGTCACCGAATTCCTTGCCGCCCATGACCTCAGCGTCGGCCAGATCGGTGCCTGGGTGAGCCATCCCGGTGGCCCCAAGGTGATCGACGCGATCACGTCGACACTGGGGCTGGCCGATGACGCGCTCGAGCTCACCTGGCGCTCGCTCAGCGAGGTGGGCAACCTCTCCTCGGCGTCGGTGCTGCACGTCTTGCGCGACACGATCGCCAAACACCCCCGCAGCGGAAGCCCCGGCGTGCTAATGGCGATGGGGCCAGGGTTCTGCTCCGAACTCGTCCTTCTGCGTTGGCACTGAACCCGTGATCGCCTATGTGCTCCTGATCGGGTTGGTCGCGGCCGAACGCGTGGCCGAACTCGTGGTGTCCCAACGCAATCTCGCGACGAGCAAGGCCCGTGGCGGCACCGAGTTCGGCGCAGGCCACTACCCGGCGATGGTCGTCCTGCACACCGCGTTGCTCGCCTCCTGCCTGATCGAAGTCCTCGTCCTGCACCGCCCCTTCATTCCGGTACTCGGCTGGTCGATGCTTGCGGTCGCGGTGGCCGCGCAGGGCTTGCGGTGGTGGTGCATAGCCACTTTGGGCTGGCAGTGGAACACCAGGGTCATCGTCGTACCGGGCGCGGCGCGGGTCACCGGTGGGCCGTATCGCCATCTGTCGCACCCGAACTACGTGGCCGTCGCGCTCGAAGGGGTCGCCCTGCCGCTGGTGCACTCCGCGTGGATCACCGCCGTGGCGTTCACGGTGCTGAACGCGGCGCTCATGATGGCACGGATCAAGGTCGAGAACGCCGCACTGGCGAGCCTGGCGTGATCGATCTGATCGTCGCCGGGGGAGGACCCGCTGGACTCGCCACCGCACTGCACGGGGCGCGGGCGGGTCTCGAGGTGGTGGTGATCGAACCCCGCGGCGGCGCCATCGACAAGGCCTGCGGGGAAGGGCTGATGCCGCACACCGTCGCCCAGCTGGGACGGCTCGGCGTACGGCCACACGGAAACTCATTGGGCGGCATCACCTATCTCGACGGTCGGCGTTCGGTGAGCGCGTCATTTCGCTCCGGCGCAGGGCGCGGGGTGCGCCGGACGGCACTGCACGCTGCGCTAGCCGAGGCGGTGGAGGCCGCGGGGGTGAGCGTCGTCCAAGGTGAGGTCACCGACGTCACTCAGGACGCGGAGTCGGTGTACACCGGCGGGCTGCGCGCCCGGTATCTGGCCGCGGCCGATGGGTTGCATTCTCCGATTCGCCGGTCGATGGGGCTGGAGGTGCCCTCCGGCGGCACGCGGCGGTGGGGCATCCGCAGGCACGTGCACGTTGCACCGTGGACCGATCACGTCGAAGTGCACTGGGGTCGGGACTCCGAGGCCTACGTCACTCCCGTCGCCGATGACTGCGTTGGCATTGCGATCCTGACCTCCCGCCGGGGCGGGTTCGACAGTCACTTCGGTGATTTCGCCGCGCTCGCGGACCGGGTGACGGGATGTGCGCATGGCCAGGACCGGGCCGCTGGCCCGCTGCGGCAGAGGGTTCGCGCCAGGGTTGCAGGTCGGGTGCTGTTGGTCGGGGACGCCGCCGGATACGTCGACGCGCTGACCGGAGAGGGTCTCGGGATCGCCTTCGGGGCAGCCGAATTGCTGGTGGGCTGTGTCGCCGCCGACCGAACCGGCGACTACGACCGACAGTGGCGACGGATGTCCCGCCGCTACCGCATGTTGACGGCGGGCCTCTTGCGGGCCAGCACGCACGCGGCGGTGCGCTCGAGAATCGTGCCCGCGGCGGCCGCGTTGCCCGCCGTCTTCGCCGGGCTCGTCAATCAGTTGGCCGAGTAGGCCAAAGGCCGTGTGCTATTGACCTCTGGCAAACCGTCTAGCACCATTCCGCAACATGACCCGAACTCTTGGCATCCGCATCTGCGCCGCTGTCTTCATCGGCGCTGCAGCGCTGCAACTCGCGGCGTGCGGCTCGTCGACGATCAAACCCGACGGCGCAGCGCAGTCCGTCGTCGATTTGGTATCGGAGAAGACCGATTTCAAGCCGACCGACGTGACGTGCCCCGACGGCATCGAGGCGAAGGTGGGCCAGGAGTTCGACTGCAAGTTCACCGGCCCCGACGGCAACTACGCCGCGCACATGAAGGTGCTCAAGGTCGAGGGCGAACAGGTGTTGTTCGACATCAACACCAAGCGGGTCGACTGACACCTCATTCGGTGAGCCCGAGGAAGGCCCTGCCGCGCGGACTCAACCGGTAACCCACGTCGAGACTGATGGTCAGTCCGATTCCCTTGAGCTGGCGCACCTTGCGCTTGAATCGCGGCACGTCCAGGCCGACGCGCGCCGCCAGATCGGGCGCGCGGACCGCCTCGTTCTCGCCGATCATCCGTAGGTATTCACGGGTCCACGGTGTCGCGACGGCATCCCAGCGGTCCAATCGTGCGGTGATGGCGGCGACGTCGGCATCGGTGAGCACGTCGTCGGCGGCGAGCCCTGGACGTTCGTCGGCGGCGAGGTAGGACACCGCGATCAGATAGGTGTGCTTGGCCGGGCGACGGTCCAGTTCGGTCTGTGCGGCCTTGGCGCTGGAAAAGCCAGCCGCGGCCGCCTGCCCGGCGGTGACCCGATAACCACTGGGATGCTCGGTCACGGCGTCGATGCGTACGGTGCCCACGGGAGTGCGCTGCGTACCACCGGGTTTGGCGCGCGGCACGTCCCAGCGGCGCAACACAAGCGTGATCGAGCCGTCGGCTATCCCCTCGGCGGTGGCGCGGTTCAACAGCACGCGATCGATCGTAGAGATGACGGTGTGGCGATGTCCGGATTCGGGCGATCGTTCCTAGGATCGCACGGGTGAAAGATCGATACGGCTCCGACGTGCTGGCCCGCGACCCGCACGGCTCCCGGCGACCCCGGTCCACCGAGCAGGTCGCCGAGATGGGCCTGGTGATCGAGGACGCCCAAACCGGCTACGTCGGCGCGATAGTCGCCGTCGAGTATGGGCGGATGCAGCTCGAAGACCGCAACGGCCGCAGGAAGTCCTTCCCGATCGGCCCCGGCTACCTCATCGACGGCAAGCCGGTGATCATCAACCAGCCACGGCGAAGGGCGCCCGCCGCGGCAACCAGAACGGCATCGGGTTCGGTGGCGGTGACCGGCGAGCGCGCCAAGGTGGCGCTGGCCAGCCGGATCTACGTCGAGGGACGCCACGACGCCGAACTCGTCGAACAGGTGTGGGGTCACGACCTGCGGGTGGAGGGCGTGGTGGTCGAGTACCTCGGCGGCATCGACGACCTCTCCGCCATCGTCGCCGAGTTCCAACCGCGGCCCGGCCGCCGGCTCGGCGTCCTCGTCGACCACCTGGTCGCCGGCTCGAAGGAGACCCGCATCGCCGACGCGGTGAAGCGCGGGCCGGGTGGCGCCAACACACTCGTCGTCGGTCACCCCTTCATCGACATCTGGCAGGCGGTCAAGCCGGCTCGGCTGGGCCTGAAGGCATGGCCGGTGATACCCCGCGGAACGGATTGGAAGCACGGCATCTGCGCAGCCCTCGGCTGGCCGCACGGCGAGCAGGCCGACATCGCCGAGGCGTGGCGGCGGATCCGCGGCAAGGTGCGCGACTGGAACGACCTCGAGCCTGCCCTCATCGGCAGGGTCGAGGAACTCATCGACTTCGTGACGCAACCCGCCGACTGATCCGTGGTAAGCCTGAACCGTGTCTGATGTCGGCGGTACCCGCGGCTCCGATGTCTGAGGCCGGCCTGTTCGACCTCGGCGATGACTCGCCGCGCGCCGAGCTGAGTTACGGTGCGCCCGCCTCGGCACCCCTTGCGGTGCGGATGCGGCCCGCCGGTCTCGACGAGGTCGTCGGCCAGGATCACCTGCTGCGGCAGGGCTCACCGCTTCGTCGACTGGTCGAGGGATCCGGCGCCGCGTCGGTCATCCTCTACGGCCCGCCCGGCACCGGCAAGACCACGCTCGCGTCACTGATCTCGCAGGCCACCGGCAGGCGGTTCGAGGCGCTGTCGGCGCTGTCGGCGGGGGTCAAGGAGGTGCGCGCCGTCATCGAGGTGGCTCGACGGGCCGCCGCGCAGGGGCAGCAGACCGTGCTGTTCATCGACGAGGTGCACCGGTTCTCGAAGACCCAGCAGGACGCGCTGCTCGCCGCGGTGGAGAACCGCGTGGTGCTCCTGGTGGCGGCCACCACCGAGAACCCGTCGTTCTCCGTCGTCGCCCCGCTGTTGTCGCGGTCGCTGATCCTGCAGTTGCAGCCGCTGAACCCCGACGCGATCCAGGCGGTCGTCGAGCGCGCCATCACCGATCCCCGCGGCTTGAACGGCGCGGTGACCGTCGACCCCGATGCCGTCGACTTGCTGGTGCGGCTGGCGGCGGGGGATGCCCGGCGCGCGCTGACCGCACTGGAGGTGGCCGCCGAGGCGACCGATCGGGTAACGGTCGAGACGGTCGAGGAGTCGCTGGACAAGGCCGCCGTCCGCTACGACCGTGACGGCGATCAGCACTACGACGTGATCAGCGCGTTCATCAAGTCGGTCCGCGGGTCCGACGTCGACGCCGCCCTGCACTACCTGGCAAGGATGCTGACTGCGGGGGAGGATCCCCGATTCATCGCGCGCCGGTTGATGATCCTGGCGAGCGAGGACATCGGGATGGCCGACCCGACCGCGTTGCCGACCGCGGTCGCCGCAGCTCAGACCGTGCAGCTGATCGGCCTTCCCGAGGCGCAACTCACACTCGCGCATGCGACGGTGCACCTGGCGACCGCACCGAAGTCGAACGCAGTGACGCTTGCGTTGGGTAAGGCGATGAGCGACATCAAGGCTGGCAAGGCCGGTCTGGTGCCACCGCACCTGCGCGACGGCCACTACTCCGGCGCTGAGAAGCTCGGCAATGCCATCGGCTACAAATACGCCCACGACGATCCCGATGGCGTTGTGCCGCAACAGTATCCGCCTGATGAAGTGGTGGGCGTGGACTACTATCAGCCCACCTCGCACGGCGCCGAACGCGATATCGCCACCCGGCTCGACAAATTGCGCGCCATCATCCGCAAGAAGCGCTGAGATCCGGCGAAATGCCCCCTTGACACCCGCGTGCGGGGCTTCTACGTTGGTAGTCAATCAATTGGTTGATCAAGGTAAAGGTTGACAATTGAGGAGTGACGACGAAGCGGAGACGGGGCTGGACCGTGCCTTCCTGGCGCTGGCCGACCCGGTCCGGCGGGCCATCGTGGCGAGGCTGTCGCGCGGTCCGGCGACGGTCAACGAGTTGGCCGAACCGTTCGACATCACGAAACAGGCAGTGTCCAAGCACATTCAGGTGCTCGAACAGGCCGGCCTGGTCACCCGCAGCCGGGATGCCCAGCGCAGGCCGGTGCATCTGGACGCGGCGACACTGGAACGGCTGACCGCATGGATCGATCGATACCGGCTCGACGCCGAACGCAGCTACCGCCGGCTGGACGACCTGCTGGCGGCGATGACCGACACCACGGAGAAGGGGAGATGACGATGACGAACGCACTCGAACTGCACGCCCCGGTGGACACCCTGGCCATGGACTTCACCCGCGAGTTCGACGCGCCCGTGCAGGCCGTGTTCCGCGCTCATGCCGAGGCCGATCTGTACAAGCAGTGGCTGGGACCACACGACCTCGAGATGACCATTTCGCACTGGGACTTCAGGACGGGCGGTGGCTACCGCTACGTGCACCGGGCCGATCGCGGGGAATTCGAATTCAACGGCGTGTTCCACAAGGTGGGGGACAACGAGTTGATCATCCAGACCTTCGAATTCGAGGGCATGCCGGACAACGTGAACATCGAGTACATGTGGTTCGAGGACCTCGGCGACGGCCGTACACGCTTGCGCGGCCGGTCCATCTGCCCCAACCTCGAAGCTCGCGATGGTCTGCTGTCCTCCGGCATGGAGAGCGGCATGGTCCAGGGCTACGACCAACTGGACGTACTGCTGACGAGCCTGTGAGTGCGCCGCCCCCCCATGGCGACGCACTCACAGGGCTCCTAACGGCGCAGTAGTCCGCTCTTGCGGCGTCCCATCATCGCCGAGACCAGGCCGACGCCGACCGCGGCGACGAGGACCTGGACGAGCAGCTCCAGCCAGTCGATGCCGTTGGTAGCGGTGGGAATACCCAACGCCCGGGCAATTGCGGTGCCGACGAATGCGGCGACGATGCCGACCAGGATGGTGACCAGGACGGAGATGTTCTGCTTGCCGGGTGCGACCATTCGGCCGAGCACGCCGACCACTATGCCGATGAGAATCGCGGTGATGATGCCGGTGATTGTCATGCTTCCTCCAGGGGAACGATTGGTGCCCAACAAAACGGTTGGTGATTGAGCAATACCCCTGGCGCGCAGATGCAAACGCTGACGTTCAGGTCAATTCGGGCACCCGCAGATGAGCAAGCACCAGCTCGAATTCGCCTTCGGCGACCTCGGAGGCGCCCGCGGCGCGGATCGACTCGGCCTTGAGCGCTCTGGCCTGGTCCCGGTTGCGTTCCATCGCGGTGCGGCTGCCGTACGACACCGAGCACACCGCGCGTCCCGATCCGGGTTCGACCATCAGGCTGGCGCTGCGAAAACCGTCGAGGTGCTCGACCTGAGGCAGTACCGAGGAGCGGAAGTACTCGATGCCCGCATCCATCTGGTCGGCAGGCAGGGCGAGCCAGGTGGCGCGCACGCAGGCGCCGGTGTCGGAGCTGTGCTGGCGGTGCAGGACGGCCATCTCCCACATCTCCACCGTCGCGCGACCACCGAATGCCTCCGCAGCCCGATCACGAAGCGGCCCAATGCCGTCGGCGCTCGCGCGCTGGGCGTCGTCGGTGTCCCACGCGCTGGTGGCGATGCACTCGCCCGACCGGCGGTCGACCAGCAGCGACAACCCGACGAAGCCTGCCATCTCCTGAAGCGCTGGCATCACGTCATCGCGGACACACGAGATTCCGGCGTCGATCGACGTCGGCTGCGCAGCGAAAGTGGTAGTTCGTGCGAACACGATCCACCTCCCTTGTCGGGTTGGGGCGGCGCTCCGGTAGCGCCACCGGTCCACCGACAACTGTCCTCCGTCGGATTTGCAGAGGCAATGGTGTTCGCGGGCCGGCCTTGCGGCCGGCTCGTAGGCTCGAACCCGTGCATACCGAGGTACTCGACGTCGACACCTCCCGACGGCGGACGGTCGATCTGACCGACGACGTGCGGGCGTTCTGTGCAGGGCGCGGCCCCAGCGCCGCGGGCCTGTGCAACGTGTTCGTGCCACACGCCACCGCGGGCGTGGCCATCATCGAGACGGGTGCCGGGTCGGACGACGACCTGGTCGACACGCTGGAGCGCCTGCTGCCGCGCGACGACCGCTACCGCCATTCGCACGGTGCACGTGGACACGGGGCGGACCACGTCCTGCCCGGCATCGTGTCGCCGTCGGTCACGGTGCCGGTGCAGAACGGCAAACCGCTGCTGGGGACGTGGCAGAGCGTCGTGCTGGTCGACCTCAACGGGGACAATCCCCGCCGCTCGGTCAGGTTGAGCTTCATCAACGGTTGACCGGCACCGCGTGAGCTCGCCGTGCGCGGATGGCAACCGCGCCTGTCAGCCACCCGAATGCAGACCGGTACTGTAATGCCGTCGAGAAACTCCAGCATTTAAGGACAACAGCACGTGCAGACACACGAGATCAGGAAGCGCTTCCTCGATCACTTCGTGAAGGCAGGCCACACCGAAGTGCCAAGCGCATCGGTGATCCTCGACGACCCCAACTTGTTGTTCGTCAACGCCGGCATGGTGCAGTTCGTGCCCTACTTCCTTGGTCAGCAGACACCGCCATGGGATCGCGCGACCAGTGTGCAGAAGTGCATCCGTACGCCCGACATCGACGAGGTTGGCATCACCACCCGGCACAACACGTTCTTCCAGATGGCGGGCAACTTCTCGTTCGGTGATTACTTCAAGAAGGGCGCCATCGAGTTCGCGTGGACCCTGTTGACCAACCCCCAGGACCAGGGTGGCTACGGGTTCGATCCCGAAAGGCTTTGGGCCACCGTCTATCTCGATGACGATGAGGCCATCGCGCTGTGGCAGGAGGTGGCCGGGCTTCCGCCAGCACGCATCCAGCGCCGCGGCATGGCCGACAACTACTGGTCGATGGGCATCCCGGGGCCGTGCGGGCCGTCATCGGAGATCTACTACGACCGCGGACCCGAGTACGGGATCGAGGGCGGCCCCGAGGCAAACGAGGACCGCTACATCGAGATCTGGAACCTCGTGTTCATGCAGAACGAGCGCGGCGGTGGCACCAGCAAGGAGGACTTCGAGATCCTCGGGCCGTTGCCCCGCAAGAACATCGACACCGGCATGGGCGTCGAGCGGGTGGCGTGCTTGCTGCAGGACGTCGACAACGTGTACGAGACGGATCTGCTGCGGCCGGTCATCGACCTGGTCGCCGGAATCGCCCCGCGCGGGTACGGCGTCGGCAACCACGATGACGACGTGCGCTACCGGATCATCGCCGACCACAGCCGCACCGCGGCGATCATCATCGGCGACGGCGTCAGCCCCGGCAACGACGGCCGCGGCTACGTGCTGCGCCGACTGCTGCGCCGGGTGATCCGGTCCGCCAAGCTGCTCGGCATCGACACCCCGATCACGAGCGACCTCATGGTCACGGTGCGCGACGCGATGGGGCCGTCGTACCCCGAACTGGTGACGGACTTCGACCGGATCCAGCGCATCGCCGTCGCTGAGGAGACCGCCTTCAACCGCACGCTGGTCGCGGGTTCGCGACTGTTCGAGGACGCCGCCGACTCAACGAAGTCGTCCGGCACCACCGTGCTGTCGGGCACCGATGCGTTCACCCTCCACGACACCTACGGCTTCCCGATCGAGCTGACCCTGGAGATGGCGGCCGAGACCGGGCTGAGCGTCGACGAGGAGGGCTTCCGCGGCCTGATGGCCGAGCAGCGGCAGCGCGCGAAGGCCGACGCCGCCGCGCGCAAGCACGCCCACGCCGACCTCACCGCCTACCGCGAACTGGTCGACGCAGGCCCGACGGAGTTCACCGGGTTCGACGAACTCACTTCGGAGGCAAGGATTCTCGGCATCTTCGTCGACGGCAAGCGGGTTCCCGTCGTCGCGCATGCCGGCGAGAACGTGGACCGCGTCGAGCTGATCCTCGACCGCACCCCGCTGTACGCCGAGTCCGGCGGTCAGATCGCCGACATCGGATCGATCAGCGGCACCGGCTCCAGCCAGGCCGCCAAGGCCGCCGTCACCGACGTGCAGAAGATCGCCAAGACGCTGTTCGCGCACCGCGTCACCGTCGAGTCGGGTGAGTTCGTCGAGGGGGACACCGTGGTCGCGGCCGTCGACCCAAGGTGGCGCCACGGCGCCACCCAGGGACACTCCGGCACCCACATGGTGCACGCCGCACTGCGACAGGTCTTGGGCCCCAACGCTGTTCAGGCCGGCTCGCTGAACCGGCCCGGCTACCTGCGGTTCGACTTCAACTGGCAGGGTGCGCTCAACGACGAGCAGCGCGACCAGATCGAGGTCGTCACCAACGAGGCCGTCGAGGCCGACTACGTGGTGAACACCTTCAACACCAAGCTCGAGAAGGCCAAGGCGATGGGTGCCATGGCGCTCTTCGGTGAGGCCTACCCGGAGGACGTCCGACTCGTCGAGATCGGTGGCCCCTTCTCACTCGAACTGTGCGGCGGCACGCACGTGCACAACTCGGCGCAGATCGGACCGGTCACGATTCTCGGCGAGTCGTCGGTGGGCTCCGGCGTGCGCCGAGTCGAGGCCTACGTCGGACTCGACTCGTTCAAGTACCTGGCCAAGGAACGCGCCCTGATGGCCGGCCTCGCGTCATCGCTGAAGGTGCCGTCGGACGAGGTGCCCGCCAGGGTCGCCAACATCGTCGAGCGACTCAAGGTTGCCGAGAAGGAACTGGACCGTGCCCGTTTGGCGAACGCGCGGGCGGCCGCGGTGAACGCGGCTGCAGGCGCCGAAGAAGTCGGTAAGGTCCGACTCGTGGCACAGCGGATGGCCGGCGGGATGTCGGCGGCCGATCTGCGCAGCCTCGTCGGCGACATCCGCGGCAAGCTCGGATCCGACCCCGCCGTCGTCGCGCTGATCGCCGAGGGCGAAGAGGACTCGGTGCCGTTCGTGGTGGCGGCCACCCCAGCCGCCCAAGACCTCGGTCTCTCCGCCAATGACCTGGTCAAGACCCTCGGCGCGGCCGTCAACGGCCGTGGTGGCGGCAAGGCCGACCTCGCGCAAGGGTCCGGCACGGGTGCTTCCGGAATCGATGCGGCCCTCGCCGCGCTTCGTGCCGAGGTGGCACGGAGCCAGCGGAGCTGACTTAGTGGGCCAGACCGAGGACCGTCTGCCTGACCGGCCAGGAGACAGCCTGAACCCCCCGGATCCGGGCCGCGGGCGACGGCTCGGTATCGATGTGGGCACCGTTCGCATCGGTGTGGCCAGCAGCGATCCGGACGGGATCCTCGCGACCCCGGTGGAGACGGTTCGGCGTGACCGCACCGACAAGCACGTGAGGCGACTGGCCCGGCTCGTCACTGAAATGGACGTGGTAGAGGTGGTGGTTGGACTGCCGCGCACCCTCGCCGAGCGGACCGGGCCGTCGGCGGTCGACGCGATTGCCGTCGCCGACGCGCTCGCGGTCCGCATCGCACCGATCCCAGTGCGGCTGGCCGACGAGCGTCTCACCACCGTGACCGCGCAGCGGGAGCTGCGGGAGGCCGGCATCAAAGCGAAGGGACAGAGGGCCATGATCGATCAGGCCGCCGCGGTCGGCATTCTGCAGACCTGGCTGGATCAGCGGCGGGCCGTTCTGGCCGACCGCGCCGGAGCGGCCGATGGCTGACGACTGGGCTCGCGAGCGCACCGAGCCGGTGTCGGTCGGCAGACCGCGTCGCAGCATGAGCCGCACCGAACGCGCTCGTGCGACACGCAATCGTCGCAACCGCAGGACGATGACCGGGTTCGCGGTCGCCGCCCTCATCGTCCTGGTGATCGGCACGGTCTTCCTCGGCTCCCGGCTCTGGCACGGGCTGTTCGGTGCGGGCGACGACTACCAGGGTGGCGGCGTCAACGACGTCGTCATCGAGGTGCACAACGGCGACTCCACGACGGCGATCGGCCAGACGCTGCTCGACCACAAGGTGATCGCGACCGTGCCTGCCTTCGTGAACGCCGCCGCGGGCAACGCCGCGATCTCGGCGATTCAGCCCGGGTTCTACAAGGTGCGTACCGAGATCCCTGCAGCGAATGCCGTTGCGCGACTTGCCGATGCGCAGAGCCGGGTCGGGCGGCTGGTGATCCCAGAAGGCCGCCAGCTCGATGACATCGCCGACGTCAAGACCAATGACGTGACCCAAGGTGTGTTCACGCTGATCTCCGAGGCCACCTGCGTACAGCTCGACGACACCAAGCAGTGCGTCAAGGCCGACGATCTCAAGCAGGCCGCGGGCTCGGCGGACCCGTCGGCGCTGTCCATCCCGGACTGGGCGCTCGAGCCGACCAAGAGCCTCGGCAACGACCACCGCCGCATCGAGGGGCTGATCGCACCGGGCACCTGGAACGTGGACCCGTCGGCGTCGGCGCAGGACATCCTGTCCACCCTGATCTCGAGCAGCACCCGGCAGTACGAGCAGGAAGGTCTGCTGGAGGCGGGCAAGGCCGCCAACCTGTCGCCGTACCAGATCCTGACCGTGGCGTCGCTGGTGCAGCGCGAGGCCAAGCCCCAGGACTTCGCCAAGGTGGCCAGGGTCATCTACAACCGGCTCGCCGAACCCGAACACAACCGCCTCGAATTCGACTCGACGGTGAACTACCCGCTGGATCGGCAAGAGGTGGCCACCACCGACGGTGACCGCGCTCAGAACACGCCGTGGAACACCTATGTGCGCGAAGGCCTTCCGGCAACGCCGATCTGCTCACCCGGCCAGCCCGCTCTGACCGCCGCGGAGAACCCCGAGCCCGGCGACTGGCTGTACTTCGTCACCGTCGACATGACGGGCACCACGCTGTTCACCCGCGACTACCAGCAGCACCTGGCGAACATCGAACTCGCCAGGCACAACGGTGTCCTCGACAGCGCCCGCTAACGGCCAACGCCGGGCGGCGGTCCTTGGATCGCCGATCGTGCATTCCCGGTCGCCGCAGCTGCACCTCGCGGCCTACCGTGCGCTCGGCCTGACCGACTGGACCTACGACCGCATCGAATGCACTGCCGACCAATTGCCGTCGCTGGTGGGCGGTTTCGGCCCCGAATGGATCGGGTTGTCGGTCACCATGCCTGGCAAGTTCGCCGCGCTGGCATTCGCCGACGAGCGCACCACCCGTGCCGAACTCGTCGGGTCGGCCAACACGCTGGTGCGCACGGAAACCGGCTGGCGCGCCGACAACACCGACGTCGACGGCGTCACGGGCGCGCTGGGCGCGAGGTTCGAGGGGAACCCGCCCGACGTGGAGAAGGCCGCCGTGCTCGGCTCCGGCGGCACCGCACCCGCAGCGCTCGTCGGGCTGGTGGAGCTCGGGGCGTCCGACGTGTCGATCGTCTCCCGCAACCGCGACAAGGCCGAACCGCTGCTTGCCCTCGGCGCGCGGCTTGGCGTCGCGGTGCGGTGGGTCGCGCTTGGAACCCCGCTCGGCGACATCGATGCCGCCGTCAACACGCTGCCTGCGAGCGTCGCCGCCGAGCACGCCGCCACGGTCTTGGGTGCGCGCCTGTTGCTCGACGCGATCTACGACCCATGGCCGACGCCGTTGGCCGAGGTGATCGCCGCAGCGGGTGGCTGGGTGGTCAGTGGTCTGGACATGCTGCTGCACCAGGCCTTCGCCCAGGTCGAGCAGTTCACCGGGCGCCCGGCGCCGAAAGAGGCGATGAGAGCCGCCCTCGGTTGACGTTAGCCTTCGAAGATGGGGGCGGGGGCTTGCGCGTGCGTGCTGGCGTGGTTCGCGGCGCTGACAATGTACGACGTCCGGCAGCGGCGGCTACCCAATGCGCTGACGCTGCCAGGCGCCGCCGTGGTGCTCGCCGTCGCGGCGGTTGCCGGTCGCGGCGTATCTGCGTTCATCGGTGGGCTCGCCTTGGCGCTGCTCTATCTCGGCGTGCATCTGGTGGCGCCCGCGGGCATGGGCGCGGGAGACGTCAAGCTGGCGATCGGCGTCGGGGCGCTCACGGGATACTTCGGCGTCGACGTGTGGGTGCTTGCGGCGTTGGGTGCTCCGGTGCTGACCGCGTTGTGGGCAGTGGCCGTCGCGTTCCGTGGCAGGAAATCCACGGTGCCGCACGGTCCGTCGATGTGCGCTGCCGCTACCGTCGCGGTCGCTCTCGTCGTTGTGTAGTTGGTGCCGTGCGCGACTTCTGCGGTAGGGCTGTGAGTCTGAGCGGCAGTGCACGACCCTCAGGCAGAAGTCGGCGCTGGTTACGAGCCGTAATACAGCGTGATCGTGCCGTCCTTGTTCACACCGGTGCCCGGTGGCGGGTCTTGTCTGACGACCTTCGCGCGCTGATCGCTAGGACCCGGCACGTCGCCGCCGTTGAGCGGCGTTCCGAGGAAGCCCTGTCCCTGCAGAAGGGGAACGACCTCGGTGTAGAACTTCCCCGTCAGATCCAGCATGGGGAACTGATTGCCCTTGGAGACCTGCACCTGGATCGGGGCATCCAGCGGCGTGACCTCCCCGGCGGGTGGCACGGTATTCACCACCTGCCCCGCGGGTAGCACGCCATCGACGGGGACCTGGATCGGATTGGTGAACTTCGACGCGCCGAGAATCTGCAGCGCGACGTCCCACGTCTGGTTGGCGACGGGCGGCACCGGCGCAGTCCCCGGCCCCGAGCCCACGAAGACCGTGATCTCGTTGGTGATCGCCGACGTGGAATTGGCAGGCGGGCTGGTCTCCACCACCTGGCCCTTGTCCTCGGGCCTCGACGCCTTCGATGCCTGCACTAGCTTCTCGAAGCCGGCGTCCTCGAGCTTGCTCTTGCACTCCTGATAAGTCAGCGTCGCGCAGTCGGGAATCTTCACCTGCGTAATCCCCATCGAGACGTTGATCGTGACGACGTCGCCCGTGGTGGCCATGGAGTTGGCGTCTGGTTCGGTGTTGATCGCGTCGCCTTGGTCCACCGTCGAGTCGGGCTTCGTTTGGACGTTGACGGTGAACCCTGCGTTCTCCAGCGCGGTCCTGGCCGCGTCCAGCGATTGACCGTGCACGTCGGGCACACGTGCGTCGCGGGCACCGAACACGCTTATCCCGACCGTCACCACGACGGCCA
>JAOPVF010000257.1 GCA_025963195.1 Mycobacterium sp.
CGAGCTGCGCCGCGGCGTGCCCAAGATGTCGCCTGCTCTGCTGTCCCGGCGGTTGAAGTCGCTGGCCCGCGTCGGCGTGGTGGATCGCACCGAGGTCGACGGCCGCACCACGTACTCGCTGACGCCGTGCGGGCAGGAGCTCTTCGACGTCGTCGATGCGCTCGGCTCGTGGGGCACGCGCTGGATCGGCGAGCTCGGCGAGGAGGACCTCGACCCGCACCTGCTGATGTGGGACATTCACCGCACCATCCCGATCGACGCCTGGCCGCGGTCGCGCACCACGGTCGCGTTCCGGCTCGACGGGGTGGCGTCGAAGGCGTCGCGATGGTGGCTGGTGGTCGCCGACGGCGAAGCCGACGTCTGCGACTTCGACCCCGGCTACGACGTGGCAGGCACCGTGGAGACCAGCCTGATGACACTGACCCGGATCTGGCGTGGCGACGTCGGCTGGTCGCACGCGCTGCTCGACGGCACTGCGGCGGTGTCCGGGCCGTCGGACGTGCGCCGCGCGATCCCGTCGTGGATCGGACAGGGCTCCAAGGCCGCCGTCGCTCGGCCGGCCTGACTGGTGAAGGTCGTCATCGCGGGAGGCAGCGGCTCACTCGGCAGGCGGATCTCGGCAGACCTGAACGCCCGCGGCCACCAGGTGGTGGTGCTGGCGCGCCGACCCGACGCGAGTACGGCTGTTCGCCAAGTGCTCTGGGACGGACGAACGGTCGGCGACTGGGCCGCCGAGCTGGCGGGGCCGGACACCGCGGTGATCAACCTGGCGGGCAAGCTCGTCGACTGCAGACCCACCCCTGCCAACGTCGCCGAACTACGGCGCAGCCGCGTCGAACCCACCAGAGCGCTTGTGCAAGCCAGCCAGAGCCTGGAACACCCCGTGCGGCAGTGGATTCAGGCCAGCACCACGGCGATCTGGTCGGACGCCGGCGAGACGCGGTGCGACGAATCGACCCCGCTACCCGTCGGCTTGCCTCAGATGACGGGGGTGGTGCAGCCGTGGGAGGCGGCCTTCGCCGGTGCCAACACCGAGTACGGCGTGATCCTTCGTACCTCGATCGTGCTGGATCGCGACTCCCCCGTGCTGCGCCGCCTCGTCGGCCTGACCAAGGCTGGGCTGGGTGGACGGATAGGTGATGGCCGCCAATGGGTTTCGTGGATCCACCTCAGCGACTGGCTGACCATCGTCCGTGCCTGCCTCGGCCTCGAGGACGGCATCTCGGTCCCGGCGGGCGTCCTGGTCGCCGCGACGGATCACCCGGTCCGCAACGCCGACCTGATGTCCACCCTGCGCCGCCACCTGCACCGGCCGCCGACACTGCCGACCCCGGCTGCGCTGCTGAGGATCGGCGCCTTGGTGCTGCGCTCCGACCCCGCACTGGGCCTGACCGGCCGACACGCCACGTCGAAGGTGTTGCGCGAGAGAGGCTTCGCGTTCCAGTTCGACAACGTCGATGCGGCGCTGACCGAGCTTCTCGGCTGAGGCCCTTACGCCTGGTACTCGAGGCAGGGTTGCGCGCCGTTGATGACGCCCTCCCGGAAGGCCCGAGTCCGGTCGAATCCGGCCCCCTGCCGTTCCACGTCACCTGCGCCGCGGAACAGCAGCAGCGCCTTGATTCCCTCGTCCAAGTCACCCGGCGAGATGTGGTAGGTGCTGGTGGCTTCGCGGTTGTAGAGGATGACGCTCGCGGTGTACGCGCCGGCCAGGCAGTCACCGCGCAGGGTGGAGGTCTTCTCGTCGGAGTCGTCGCCAAGCCGGCTCAGCGCTGCAAGGCCGTACTGGGTGGCGAGTAGCGTGGCGACGGCGTAGTCGCCGCCCTGCCGGTACACGTCGGGCATGGTCTTGACGTTGTCCCACCCGACGTAATCGTCTGGCACGCAATAGAACAGCACGTAGCCCCCGGCCGACTGATTGCCACACATCGGCGGGTCGTTGGGGTCGAACGCCTCGAGCCCCTTCATCGGCGGCCATTGCTTGCCCTCGGTCACCTCCGGGTACACCTGGGTCCAGTAGTCCTCCAGGTCGTAGGGCACGCCTTTGACGATGGAGTCGTACGGCGCGTCGCCGCCACTGGCCGCGTCCTGCTCGTCGTTGAACGGCAACTCGAGCACCGTGGGTTCGCCGTCCTTGTATCCCTTGCACTTCTCCGCGCCGTTGTCGTAGCCGTCTTGGAAGGCACTGACCCGGTCGAAGCCGCTGCCGTGCGCCGATGGGTCCTTGGCGTTGGTTACGGGACTGTCGCGCAGGTCCAGGATACCGGCGAGTGCGCTGTCGAGATCGGCGCTCGACACCTCGAACCCGCCGTCGTCCTGGGCGTGTCGGGCCCACCCGCCCGCGAAGCAATCCGCTTGCAATTCGGAGCTGACCGTCAGTTTGTTCTGATCGAAGTACCCGGACCGCTGCTGCATGGCGTGCCCCCACTCGTGCGCGAGGACCACAGGGATGACGAAGTCGCCGTACTTCGACTGCAGCTCGGCAGCAAGCCGTCGGCATCCCACGCAACCGAATCGTCGAGTTTGCAGTAGAACGCGTTGCCCGCGACGTCGCCGTAGTTCGACGCACATTCCGGTCCGGACTCCGAGTCGGGAGTCAGGGCGTACAGGCCCCCCTCGACGGGCTTGTAGTCCTCGCCGTAGAGCTTGGGAAATTGGTCGGCCAGTACACCTGCAGATCGGCGATGGCCTCGATGGCCAGCTTGTTGACCGGGGCGGATGCGTCACCCTCGATCTTGATGCCGCTGCTGTCCGGCGTCTTCTTCTCCGGCTGCTTGGGCACCTCCGGCTTGGGGCCACTGCAGCCGACCAGAAGCAAGACGGCAGCAAGAAACGCGAGGACGCACTTGATCATGAGCAAACATTAGCGGCGACGCTGGGAATTGGCTTGGCAAGTCCCAAGACGCGCTGTCAATCCAGCAGGCGCCGCGACACGTTGGTCGTTACCAGGTCGAGCAGCTCGTCGGCGCGGCCGGCCATGATGGTCCGAATCGCGTAGAGCGAGAAACCCTTCGCCTGCTCAGCGGTGATGGCGGGCGGGATCGAGAGCTCTTGGCGCGCCGTGACGACGTCGACCACCGCGGGGCCGTCGTACGCGAACGCGTCGGACAGCGCCT
>JAOPVF010000272.1 GCA_025963195.1 Mycobacterium sp.
TGGCAGCCCGACGGCCACAACGGCTTCGAGGTAGTGAACGAGACGGGTGCGCCGGTCTGGCATCAGCTCACCACCCGTGACTTCGGCCGCGCCATCGACTTCTACACGACGGTGTTCGGATGGCAGATCCAGGTCGAGGCCGACACGCCTGAATTCCGTTACAGCAACGCGATCTTCGACGGCGAGCCGCTGCTCGGCGTGATGGACGGCTCCATCTTCCCCGAGGGAGCGCCGTCCACATGGTCGGTGTTCTTCGGCGCCGACGACGTCGACAAGACCGTCGAGCTGATCACCGAGAACGGCGGCGGCGTGGTCCGCGGCGCGGAGGACACCCCGTACGGCCGCCTGGCCGCGGTCACCGACCCAACGGGGGCGGCCTTCAACTTGTCGTCGCTGCAGGAGTGACGCCGGAGCCATTCCCCGAGTCGCTTCGCTCCTGCCCGCCGGGCTGCGAGCGCTGCCCCTTGGAAAGCATGTCGAACAGCTCGCGGTACGGCCCAACCAGGTAGGCGGTGTCACCCGCCGCGAGTGGCGTGTCGCGGCGGGGATGCAGCTTCAGCGACGCGCCCTCCCTGACGATGGCGATGACGCGAGTCTGGTTCGACAGGTCCACCATCCGGAGCCCGTCCAGCTCACTGGCCGCCTCCACCAGCACGCCACCGACCATGAACGAACGTTGCCCCACCGAGAACGTGCCGAGCACCTGCAGACCCATCGCCTCACCGATGAACCACGGCGTCGCCAATTCGACTGTGGAGCGGACGTTTTCGAAGTGGAATCGATGCGCCACCGCGGCTCCCAGTGCGCGGTCGTAGATGCGCAGCACGACGGGCACGTCGGGCCTGACGACTTCGGACATCACGCGGGGTGACAGCATCTCGCGGAGCACGATCCCGGTCTCGATGTTGACCATGTCGTCCTGAGTCAGCACTGCCACCGCCTGGGCCTCGTCGATGCGAGCGGATTCCAGCGTCTGGCGCAGCGTGGCGTCGCCGAAGATGACCGGCACGTCGAGTTCGCGCGCCGCCGCCAGGTAGCGGTTGTCGTCGTCGCGCTCGATCACCGCCACGTCGAATCCGGCGGCCTTCAGATCGCTGACCACCCTGATGCCGAACGAGCCGAGGCCGACGACGATGACGTGGTTCTGCAGGTCGCGCACCCGCCGACGTCCCGCGGACTGAGCGATCCGGCGGGATAGCAGCAGGTCGGCGATGAACGCCACCAGGATCGCGGTGGTGGTGACGCCGGCGAACATCAACCCGATGCCGAAGATCCGTACCCAGGTGGGTTGGTTCAAGAAGCTGAAGTCGCCGTAGCCGACGGTGGCGATCGTCTCGGTGCTGAAATACAGTGCGTCGATCCACCCCATTCCCGGGGGATGGCGATACGAGAAGCGCAGCAACACCGTCGCGCCGAGCAGCAGCGTCATCGAGGCGGCGAACGCGCGGAAGAACATCGGGTTGATGTCATCGCGCAGCGCCCGAAGGGCGTTGAGCGTCCGCCGCAGAGGTGAACGGCGAACTCGTGTCGTGGCCACCGGTTGCGCGACGGTGATGCCCTGCGCGGCCAGCTCGTCGGCGGTGCCGATCATCGCGGTCCAGTCGCCGGCCAGGACCTGCTGGTCGCGCCCAGGGCACGCCACTACCTCACCTGGTGTCGGTGACTTCTCCCCGTGGATCACCGCGACCGGTGCGAGGTCGCCGTAGATGTCGCGAAGCGTCGCGTCGTGGGGCGCCTCGGTTCCCGAGACGACGAACTCCACTCCGGCCACCGGGATCGCGTGGGTGGTGCGGGCCAGGCATGCCTCGACGACCGACGGCGCGGCGAGGCCGGCGACGTCGAGGATCGCACCTGGCCCGTTGCTCACGGCCATCGCCTCGCGCAGCACGTCATTGGCCAGCCGTGCGACGACGCGCACGGTGGGATTGAGTTGTCTTGCCAGTAGTGCGATCTCGAGGTTGAGGTCGTCGTCGTCATCGGCGCAGATGACCGCCGTCGCATCCGTCAACCCGGCCGCAGTCAACTCCTTGGCGCTGGCGACCACGACGACGTCGGTCCCCGCACCCCGCAACTCCTCGACGATCCGCAGTCCGAGCGGATCATCTCCGCAGACGATGGTGTGGCCCCGCATTCTGCGAGGTTACTGTGGCGCAGCATCCGCTGCCGGGTTGAGAGCAGTTGGCGGTTTGTTGGTCGGGGTTGGTTGTCGGTGGTGTGTGTGATGGTGTGGTGGTGGGTACGGTTCGCCGTGCGTGGCGTGGGGTGAAGCCGGTCGCTGCACCCGCTGGGGTGGCGATCAGCACCCGGGTGCGCACCACCCGAGAGGACGATCGGGTGCTCGACCTGGTCGCTGCGAATCTGGGCTGGTTGCGACGTTGCGACCTCGCCGCGGTGTCACACTCCCCACAGGTCGATCCGGGACTGGATACCGAAGGCCGCCACCAGGCTCGTCGGACCCGTTTGAACACCCGTAAGAGAGGGTTGACAGGGCACTCATCGGCGCGGTGGGCCAACGCGATCATCGCTGGTAACGACGATCAGGTCAGATCGGCCCGTGATGGGCAGTATCGCCACGTCGCGGGTTTGCGTGCGGTGATCGCCACCATCGAGGCGCGTCTGGCCGCCCCCACCGAGGACACCCTGACTGTCGCCGAGCGTAAAGCCCGCCGAAAAACGAAGGCCGTCAAGGGATACGCCACTCAGACCGAACGCTTCCAGAAGCAGCGGCGGGTGCAACACCTACGGGCCGAGCTTGCCCGGATTGAACGGGACCGGGCGGCCGGCCGGGTCCATGTCGTCGAGGGCGGCAAACGGCTCGCCCACACCCGCCAGCACCTGGCCGCTGCCGGCCTGACCGAACCGCAGTGGCGCCAACAGTGGGCCGCGGCCCGATGGCGCATCACAGCCAACGGTTCGCCCGATGAACCGTTCGGGAACCTCACTATCACCCTCACCCCAGCGGGTGTAATCAGTGTGCGGCTGCCCAAACCCTTGGAGCACCTGGCCAATGCCCCACGCGGGCGCTATGTCCTCTCCGGTGCGGCGGTGTTCGGCCACCGCGCCGATGAATGGGCCACCCGGATCACCGGTGCAAACTCGGTGTCCTACACCATCACCCGTCAACCACACCGGGGTGGTGTGTATCTGAGGGCGTCATGGGCTCTGCCGTCGGTGCCGTCCCGGGCGGGCCGCGAGGACTGCGATGCCGGTGACGACGTGTCCGCGGCGGGCCCGGTGGTGGGTGTGGATCTCAACGACGGGCATATCGCCCTCCGGCGCCTGGACCGGCACGGAAACCCCGTCGGGGCCGCGCAGCGTATCGACATCGACCTGTCCGGGTCCTCGGCACGGCGCGACGCCCAGGTCCGCCACGCCATCACCCGTCTCCTGCACTACACCCGCCAGCATGGCATTACCACCATCGCGGTCGAGGACTTGAACTTCGCCGACGCCCGCACGACCGGACGCGAGACCATGGGCCGGGGCCAGCGCGGGAAACGTTTCCGCCGTACCGTGTCCGGGATCCCCACCGCGGTATTCCGCAACCGGCTGGCCGGCATGGCTGCCCGTGCCGGCATCGAGCTGTTGGCGGTCAATCCCGTCTACAGCAGCATCTGGGGTGGCCAGCACTGGCAACAGCCCTATCTGAACGTCACCCGACACCAGGCAGCCGCCACCGTGATCGGGCGCCGCGCTCAAGGCCTTTCGGCCCGGCGACGGAAAGGTGTGACACCGCAGCGACCAGAGGATCGCGCGGTGAGAGCTACCAACCAGACCGAGCTGACCAGCCCGCCAGCGACCACCGGTAGCCGCCACGAACCCGGGACACGAGGAGTCACATCTCGCCGCCCCCGCTCGACACGAACGCGACTACCGGGCCGGGCAACCGCTACCCCGGCAATGGCCAACAACGGCCAACTACGTTTGTAGCGGTGGTTCGATACAGGCGAAGATGAATGGATGACCAATCCACGCATCTACGTCAAGGCGTGCATCAACGGAGCCCGCACCCCCGACCAGCACCCGAATCTGCCGGTCACGCCCGATCAGCTGGCCGCAGCTGCGGTCGAGGCCCATCGGGCCGGTGCGCAGGCCGTGCACATGCATCCCAAGAGCGCCGACGGCGTCGACTCGTTGCATGGCGATGTCGTCGCGGCGGCGGTGCACGCCGTCCGCGCGGCCGTGCCCGGCCTGCCGTTGGGGGTGACGACGGGTTTCTGGGCGCTGCCCGACGCCGACGCCCGGTTGCGGGCGGTCGAGGCATGGACGGTGCTGCCGGACTTCGCGTCACTGAACTGGCACGAACCGGGCTCCGAGGAGCTGGCCCACGTGCTGCTGGGCAAGGGGCTCGGGGTCGAGGTGGGCCTGTTCCACGCCGAAGCGGTGGCGTCCTGGGCGAAATCCGACGTGGCCGAGCACTGCATGCGAGCGATGATCGAACTGCAGGCCGACGCTGACGTCGCCGAAGCGGACGACATGCTCGATCGTGTCTTCGCCGTCGGGTCACCTGCCCCGGTGCTGTTGCACGGACTCGACGAGAGTTGTTGGCCGCTACTGGAATACGCGGGGCAGCGCGGCGTGCAGACGCGGATTGGTCTCGAGGACACCGTGAAGTTGCCGGACGGGTCGGTCGCACCCGACAACGGCGCGCTGGTGTCGGCGGCGGTGCGCCTACTCAGTCGGTAGTGGTGGCCAGGGCGAAGTCGGCGAAGTCGAAACCGGGCACCACCACGCAACTCACCAGGGTGGCTTCGTCGTCGCGCGGGCGAGCCCGCTGCCAGTGACCAGGCGGGACCAGTAGTTGCGGCGCCTCGCCCGCGTCGACGTCGCTGCCGAGCAGAAGCGTTGCGGCACCGTGCTGTTCGACACCAACCTCCAGCAGCAACGGGCTACCCCTGTGATGGAGCCACAACTCGGCGCTGCGCACGGTGTGCCACGCCGACTGTTGGCCAGGCATCAGCAGGAACAGAATGGCCGTTCCCGCGCTGCGTGGGCCCGCGTAGCCCGGTGGAAGGGCCGACTGCGCGACCGTCAATTCGCTGCGCCACGTCTCCTTGAACCAGCCCCCCTCGGGATGCGGGGCGAGGTCGAGCGCGCGGGCCCATCCGGGTAGCTCCGTCATCGGTCCAGCCTACGTCGGAGTCACCGGGCAACCCGATACCCTCATCGCATGGCACGCCTGCGACCCGCATGGTTCGTCGTGCTGTGTGCGTTGGTGCTTCTGGTCAGCGCGTGGCTGCCGTGGTTGACCACCAGCGAAGGCGGCGGCGGGCGGGCCAACGCGATCGGCGGAAAGCTCGGTCAGATCCGCGTTCCGCCGCCCGGCTTCGGCGTCGGGCAGCTGATGGTGCTGTTGTCGGCGACGTTGATCGTGGCCGCGGCCATGGCTGCGCGCGGTCTGTCGGCGCGGGTCGCTTCGACTGCGGCCCTGTCGATTTCGGTGCTCCTGACGGTTCTGGCATGGTGGTACTTCCGGCTGTACGTGGCACCGCCGATCGCGGCGGGATACGGGTTCTACATCGGCGGGGCAGCGACCGCCGTCGC
This sequence comes from Mycobacterium sp., assembly GCA_025963195.1. Classification (GTDB taxonomy): domain Bacteria; phylum Actinomycetota; class Actinomycetes; order Mycobacteriales; family Mycobacteriaceae; genus Mycobacterium. Next base: position 5,545 of record JAOPVF010000272.1, read on the forward strand.
GGTGGTGCTGTCGGTGCTGGCGATGGTCGCCGCCTGGTCAGAGGGGAGTGGACGTCGATGACGGGATTCGTCGAGCCGGTGGTGCTCACCGGGGCTCAGTGGGTCAAGCTCGAGCCGTTGCGCGCCGCCGACGTCCCCGAGATCGCGGTGGCCTCGGCCGACGGCGACGTCGGCGGCCTGTGGTTCACCAGCGCGCCGTCTCACCGGACGGCGCGGGAGTGGGTGGACCGGCGCTTGGCGGTGCAGCACCCGGATACCGGGCTGACGTTCGTCGCACGCACGTTGGACGGCCGGCTGGTCGGGTCGTCGAGCTACATGAACGTGGACCCGCCGAACCGGCGCCTCGAGATCGGGTTCACCTGGTTCTCCGGTTCGGTGCGCAGGACCGGCGTCAACACCGAGGCCAAGTTGCTGATGCTCGGCCATGCGTTCGACGAGTTGGGCTGCATAGCAGTCGAATTCCGCACCCACTTCTTCAACTCGACCAGCCGCGCTGCCATCGAGCGGCTCGGGGCCAAGCTCGACGGCGTGTTGCGCAGCCATCAACTGTCGCCGGACGGCTCGCGTCGCGACACCGTCGTCTACTCGATCCTGGACATCGAGTGGCCCGCGGTGCGCAACAACCTACGGTTCCGACTGGACCGCTAGCGCGTCGCCACCTCGGCACCGCGCAGCGGGCTCGCGCACTGATCGCACGCCAGGGTGGCCTCGAACGCCGCACCGCAATCCGTATGCACCAGTTCGACGGCGGGGCCCTCCGGCGCGTGGAAGCACCGCTGAGCCCACTGCAGCGAGGTGATGAGGATCGGGAACACCGCCCGCCCCTTCTCGGTCAACCGGTAGTGCCCGTCGCCGGCGGCCAGCACGCCGTTGGTCGTGAAGATCTGCAGGCGGTCGGCCAGTGAACCGGGTGGCGCACCGAGTTGGTCCTGGAAGTCGCCGAACCTGCTGGCGCCGACGAACGCCGCCACCAGCAAGGCGAACGCCCATCGATCGCCGAGGATGCTCATGGTCTGCGGGAACAGGTCCGCACGGCCGCCGACGCGATCGGAGTTCGATCGGCGCCGCGTCGAGAGCACGGGGATCGACCGCGACCAGCCACCGCTCGGGCCCCACTGCGCCCCAATGTCCTTCTCCGTCACCGGTTCCGTGCACGCGGCGCACCGCAGCGCGGGCGCGAAGTCGTCGCCGCAGACCGTGTGGTGCATCGCGGGCAGTCGTTGGGCGTGGTCGGGGACCCAGTGCCGCTCCCAGTCCCAGATGGACACCAGTACCGGCCACAGCGCGCGGCCGCGCGGCGTGAGCACGTAGTCGGCCCGCGGCGGCCTCGCCTGATAGGTGCGCCGTGCCAGCAGCCCGTTGGCCGTCATCGCCTCCAACCGCCGGGTCAGCACCGCATGCGAGATCGGCAGGCGTTCCGTGAACTGTCCGTACCGCGTCGCGCCAAGCGTCGCCTGCTGCAGGATCAGCAGCGTCCACTCGTCGCCGAGAAGCCCGAGCATCCGGCCGACGGCGTTGGTTCCGCCCTCGGGCAAAGCGGTCGGCACTACGGCTACAGCCCGATCGCCTCGGCCGCGGAGTCCGTCTCGCGCCAGCGGCGAAGCTCCGAACCGGGTGCCCACGTCGAGTGCGTGCCGCTGGAAACCCGTTCCGGCAGAGCAAGCTTGCACACCGGACCGTCGGTCACCCTGGCAGCGTCGAACACCAGGCAATAGGACGCGTCGTCGTTCATGTCGGTGGTGATGGTGATCAGGTAGCCGTCGTCCTCGCTCGCGCCGTTCCACCGGGGCGCCATCGCGGTCTCGCTGCCGTACACCCCGTCGTCGAAGGCGAACCGTTCCTCCGCTCCGGTCAGCAGGTCGTGCTTGACCAGCCCGTCGAACAGGAACCAGGCCGGCTTGCCCGTCGCGGCATACGCGTAGCGGTACTCGGATGCCGCGTAGCCGGAGTTGATCATGCCGAATTCGGTGATGCTGTCGGTCAATTGCTCCTCGCGCACACCGCCGGTGACGAGGTTGAAACGCCAACGGTGCAAGCGGGGCTGCATCCGGTCCAGTGCGAGGAATCGGAACGCGCGCTGCCACTTGTTGCCCATGCCGTTGTCGGCCGGCTCCGGGTCCCCTTGGAAGAAACCGTCGA
>JAOPVF010000276.1 GCA_025963195.1 Mycobacterium sp.
TGGCAACGGCCGATGGGCCCTTCAGCGCGGGATGGGCAGGACCGAGGGCCACAAGATGGGCGAGGCGGTGCTCATCGACATCACCTGCGGCGCCATCGAAATCGGCATCAAGCACCTCACCGTGTACGCCTTCTCCACGGAGAACTGGAAACGCAGCGCCGAGGAGGTGCGCTTCCTGATGGGCTTCAACCGCGAGGTGGTGCGACGCCGCAGGGAGAACCTCAACGCGATGGGCGTGCGGATGCGCTGGGTGGGCTCCCGGCCGCGGATGTGGAGCAGCGTGATCAAGGAGTTCGACATCGCCGAGCAGATGACGGTTGGCAACGACGTCATCACGATCAACTATTGCGTGAACTACGGCGGCCGCACCGAGATCGTCGAGGCGGCAAGGGAACTCGCGCAACAGGCGGTGGACGGAAAGGTCAAGCCCAACCGGATCAGCGAGGCCGCCTTCGCCAAGCATCTGCACCGCGACGACATCCCTGACGTCGACCTGTTCATCCGGACCTCGGGGGAGCAGCGGGCGAGCAACTTCCTGCTGTGGCAGGCCGCCTACGCCGAGTACGTCTTCCAGGACAAGCTGTGGCCGGACTACGACCGCCGCGACCTCTGGGAGGCGTGCGTGGAGTACGTCAACCGCAACCGAAGGTTCGGTCGAGCCGAATGACGCAATCGCTCCTGCAGCAGCTGTCGTCGGCACTCGACGAGGTGATGACCGTCGTCGAGGAGTCCGACGGCGCGCTCACGGTGACCGTCGACGGCATCGTGGCCTCGCTGCGCGTCGTGACGATCGCCGAGGGCCTCGAGATGGTGTCGCTGACCCAGCCGCTCGCGTGGGACCTGCCGCTGACGAACAAGACCCGTGAACTGGTCAGCGATCACGCCACCAAGACGATGCTCGGCACGGTGACGCTCGTCCCGAAGCTGGTCGACACCTCCGCCAACGGCTCGTCCGCCAAGTCGACGGCACGCCGGTCCACCGCCAAGAAGATGGCCGACGTGTTGCTGCGCTACAACTTTCCCGCGGCGGGGCTGACCGACGACGCGTTGCGCACGTTGATCCTCATGGTGTTGTCGACGGGCGCGGACGTCCGCGCGGCGCTAATCGCCTGACGGGCCCGCCTTGGTGCACTCCGCGCAGAGGCCGAAGATCTCGATGGTGTGGCTGACGTCGGAGAAGCCGTGCGCAGTCGCGATCTCGGCGGTCCACTTCTCGACCTGACCGCCCTGCACCTCGACCGTCGTTCCACAGTCGCGGCACACCAGGTGGTGGTGATGGTGGTCCGAGCAGCGGCGGTACAGCGATTCACCGGTATCGGTGCGCAGCGTGTCGAGCAGTCCTGCGGCGGCCATCGACTGCAGCGTGCGATACACCGTGGTCAGGCCGATGCCGTCGCCGCGGCGACGCAGTTCGTCGTGCAGTTCCTGGGCCGACCGAAACTCGTCGCGGTTCTCCAGCAGCGCGGAGATGGCCGCGCGCTGCCGGGTGGACCGAACGGCCGGGGCGGTGCCGCTCACTGGGTGCCCTCCTTGGTGTACTCGCCGGCGTGGGCCACTGCGGCCAGCACGATCTCGCAGAGGTGATGGTCGACGAGCCGGTAGTACACCTCGCGGCCCGCGCGCTCTCCCGCCACCACGCCCGCGGTCTTCAGGATGCGCAGGTGCTGGCTGACGAGAGGCTGCGGTACGGCAAGCGCGTCGACGAGCTCGTGGACGCAACACGACGCCTCGTGTAGTTGGAGCACGATGGCGATGCGGACCGGCGCGGCAAGGGCCCGCAGCAGATCGCCCGCGGTGTCGAGGACCTCACGCGGCGGAAGTTGGGCGGGCGGGTTGTGGTGCCGATGTTCCTCGGCATCGGCGGCGCCAGCCGTACTGGAAATCGTTTTCATTATGTGCCAGATTACATGCATGGTCGTGCATGTCAACGCGGTGGTAAACGCCGGTCGGCGACCTCACTAGGCTGATGACCCGTGGCGTCCATCATCGACACGGTCGCGAACCTCGCGAAACGCCGTGGCCTGGTCTATCAGTCCGGCGAGATCTATGGCGGGACCAAGTCCGCGTGGGACTACGGACCGCTCGGGGTCGAGCTCAAGGAGAACATCAAACGGCAGTGGTGGGGGTCGGTTATCACCGGCCGCGACGACGTCGTCGGCCTCGACAGCGCGATCATCCTTCCGCGTGAGGTCTGGGTGGCCTCCGGCCACGTCGAGGTGTTCAACGACCCGCTGGTCGAATCGCTGATCACCCACAAGCGCTATCGCGCAGACCATCTCATCGAGGCCTACGAGGCCAAGCACGGCCACCCGCCGCCGAACGGTCTGGCCGACATCCGCGACCCCGAGACCGGTGACCCCGGCCAGTGGACCGAGCCGCGTGACTTCAACATGATGCTCAAGACGCACCTCGGCCCGATCGAGACCGAGGAGGGGATGCACTACCTACGGCCCGAGACCGCGCAGGGCATCTTCGTCAACTTCGCCAACGTGGTGACGACGTCGCGCCGCAAGCCGCCGTTCGGCATCGGCCAGATCGGCAAGAGCTTCCGCAACGAGATCACCCCTGGCAACTTCATCTTCCGCACCCGCGAGTTCGAGCAGATGGAGATGGAGTTCTTCGTCGAACCGGCTACGGCGGCAGAGTGGCACCAGTACTGGATCGACACCCGCTTGCAGTGGTACGTCGACCTCGGCATCGATCGTGACAACCTGCGGCTCTTCGAGCATCCCAAGGATAAGCTGTCGCACTACAGCGACCGCACGGTCGACATCGAGTACAAGTTCGGCTTCCAGGGCAACCCGTGGGGTGAGCTGGAGGGCGTCGCCAACCGCACCGACTTCGACTTGTCAACGCACTCAAAGCATTCCGGTGTCGACCTGTCCTTCTACGACCAGCCGACCGATACGCGCTACGTGCCGTACGTGATCGAACCGGCGGCCGGGCTGACCCGATCGCTGATGGCGTTCCTGGTCGACGCCTACACCGAGGACGAGGCCCCCAACGCCAAGGGGGGCGTGGACAAGCGCACGGTGCTCCGGCTCGACCCGCGGCTGGCCCCGGTGAAGGCAGCGGTGCTGCCGCTGTCCCGGCACGCCGATCTGTCGCCAAAGGCCCGCGACCTGGCCGCCGAACTGCGCAAGTCGTGGAACGTCGAGTTCGACGATGCAGGCGCGATCGGTCGCCGCTACCGCAGGCAGGACGAGATCGGCACGCCGTTCTGCGTGACGCTGGACTTCGATTCGCTCGAGGACCACGCGGTCACCATCCGCGAGCGCGACGCCATGACTCAGGACCGGGTCGCGATCGACGCGGTGTCCGACTACCTGGCCGTGCGGCTCAAGGGCGCCTGACTCCTCTTCGGCGAGCGCGCGTGTTTGCGGGCGACACGCCGTCTAGCGATTCGACTCTGCGCGCGCTCGCGGTGGGTCGAGTTGTCCACAGACGTTGCTCTGTCCACAGATTTCTATAGGGCTCTGTCGCGGTTGCTTCGGCTGGTCGAACGTCTGACGCGTGAATGATGCTGTGCGAGAAGTGCTCGATGCACACGGTGGGGTAGCGACCTCGGGACAACTGCTGCGGGTGTTGGGTAGAGGTCAACTCGATGGTCGCATCGACCGCGGCGAACTGGTCAAGGTGTGGACCGGCGTCTACACCGATGGCGAGCCCGATGTGCTGACCCGATTGCGTGGCCTCGACCTGCGCGCGGGCACGCCGGTCGCCATTTGCCTAGGTACCGCGGCGGCGGCCTACGGCTTCGATACCGAGGGCGGCGGCGACCTTCACGTCCTCACGCCGCCCCGACATCTGTTGCGTGACTCCGATGGGCTGAAGGTTCACCGCCGCAATGGAGCGCCGCTCGTAATGGTCGACGGGAGGCGAACCACCTCGCCTGCGTGGACTGCCGTCGAGGTCGCGCGGAGCCTTCGGCGGCCGCGTGCGTTGGCCACCTTGGACGCCGCGCTACGCAGTGAAAGGTGCGACCGTCAAGGGCTGCACATGGCCGCCGTCGAGCAGTTCGGACGCCGCGGCATCGTGCACGTCCGTGAGTTGATCCCGCTCGCTGACCCGCTCGCCGAATCGCCCATGGAGAGCGAAGCACGCCTGATGATGTTCGACGGCGGCTTGCCGGACCCCCTACTGCAGCATGAAGTGGCCGACGCCGAAGGCCGGCTGTGGCGCCTGGACTTCGCGTGGCCGGACCAGAAGGTCGCCGTCGAGTACGACGGATTCGACTGGCACAGCGATCCTGTCGCCTTCCGGCGGGACCGGTTGAAGCGCGCTGCGCTGCGTGCCGTTCGGTGGGAGGTCATGTCCATCGTGTCCGACGACGTCAGGCGACGTCCCGACGAGACGGCCCGGATGATCAGGACTGAGTTGGACCGCTCGAACGCGGCGTGAGCGCGCGCAAAGTCGGCCTGCTAGACGGCGTGTCGCCCGCAAACACGCGCGCTCGGCGGAGATCCGGCCCCAACTCTTAGAACCGGCCCCCGCCGCCACTCAGCCCGCCGCCGCCACCGCCCGAGCCGCCGAAGGTCGTTGGACTCCAGCCTCCGCCGCCGACGCTGCCACCGATGCCGCCGCGCAACGCCCCGGACAGGATGTTGCCGATGATGATGCCGCCGAGCACGGCACCCATGTTGCCGCCGCCACCGCCGCCGTAACCCCCGCCGGTGAAGGAGCGCTGCGCATTGGCGACGTCCGCGTTGGCCATGGTCTGTGCTTGCGATGCCAGCATCGACGCGCCGTTGGCGTGCGCGATGGCCTCCGACAGGTTGGTCGCCCGCTTGGCCTGAGCCGCCTCGAGCTGGCGGACGGCCTCGGACAGGCGCGTGCGCGCCTCTGGCCCGATGGTCCCGCGGCGGGTGTCTATGTAGTCCGACACCGATCGCACTCGCGACTGGGCGGTGAACAGGGCCTGGTCGAACACGCGGGTCAGCCGCTCGGTGGCCTCCCGCTCCTCGCTGATGCTCGCGAGCAGCCGGTCGAGTTCGGCGTCGGCCTGAGCCAGCTGGGTGAATGCACCTAGCGGATCGGCAGTGCCGCTGCTCTGGGCATTCGATACAGCCTTCACCGCGGCGTCCCTTGCTGCTCCGAGTTCCGTTGCGTGCGGGACGTTGCCCTGCGCCAGCTGCCCGGCGGCCTGGTTGATGCCCGCCTGAATGTCTGCGATCGCCGCGGGGAGACCGGCGACCGCGCGGTTGATGTCGGTGGCAGCGCTGTCGACGGCATCCAGCATGGTGCGGGCCTGACCAAGGGCGGACTCCGCGGCGCGGATGGCGTCGACCAGCCCGCCCTGCCGGTCGGACGGCCGCGAGACCAGTGTGCGTCCGTTGGTGATGTTCTGATCCGCGAACGACAGCCGCTGCTTGGCGGTGTCGACGTTCCCCGCCACCGCGGTCAGTGCGGTGTCGGCGAACTGAGCGTGCAGCCCGCTCATGGTCTGCTGCGCCGGTTCGAGACGCGCGGTGAGGTCCACCATCTGTTGGGTCAAGGCGTCGAGCCGGGTCGGGGCGTTGATGAGGAGATCGCGCAGTTGCCCGAACGCGACCCGCTGGGTCTCGAGTGCCTGGTCGGACCTCGCCGCCGCGACGATCACCCGGGTGAGCAGGTCGCGCCGCTCCTGCGGGGTCTCGGGCACGGCGTCGTCGAGGATCTGGCGAACGTTGAACGCCTGGGAAAGCGTCTTCTTGGCGTCCGCCACGGCCGCGGTGAACGGCGCCGTGTCCTTCTCGCCGAATTCCTCGACCGCAAGGGCCAATTCGTTGTCGCTGGTGCGCACCGCGTTGTCCACCTCGACGACCGTCGAGCGGGACAGGTCGTCGAGTGCGTCGATGGGGACGGACGCCAGCGCGCTGGGATCGGCGGGATCCACCCGTTGCGCGGCTGCAAACTCGGCCTCGCGGCGCTTGCGCTTGCGCCACCGCCTCCACCACAACAGCACCAGCACCGCGACGGCGATGACGGCCAGGATGGCCACCATTCCCACCCAGGAGATCTCGCCGCCGGACGCCGGGGGCCGGTTCAGGCCTTCTGCGGCGGCCACGGCCGCACCGGACCAGTCGCCTCGGCGCAACGCGGGCTCGACGTCGTTGCGGCGCAGGGTGTCCACGTCGACCCCGCCCGTGGCCGCGTCGGGCACCAGGAGCGCGTACGCGCGGTCGGCGGTGGCGACGGCAAGGATGGCGTCTTCGTCCTGGAAGTCGCTTATCCGCCTCGTGTTTCGGGCCCACGTGTCGGCGGCCTGGCCGGAGAACGAGTCGACGTAGACGACCCACAACCGGACCTGGCGGGAGTCGTACAGGTTCTGCA
>JAOPVF010000293.1 GCA_025963195.1 Mycobacterium sp.
CGGTGCCCGCGATGGCGAGGACGACGAACACGACGCTGGCCGCGACGAATGCCGAGCGGGCAGATATGCCCCACGTCGACGTCCGTCCCCTCGCCATAGCCGCTCAAGTCCACCACAATGTCAGCGGCGTCGGCGCGCTCACCGCGGCGACCATGCTGCTCGCGGAGATCACCGGCGACGAACCCGACTACGGGTATGCCGTGCGCTTGGGTGTCATCGCCGCGGTGCTGGCCGTCGCGCCCTTCGTGCTGCACCACAGCGGAACACGGCTCGGCGCGGCCGGAGGCGCCGATCTTCGTGCTCATCACGCTGCTCGCGATCTGGCTGATCTACGTCGGTTTCGGCTCGATCGCGTTGTGGGCGTTCCGGTTCGCGTGGGTGCAACTCGGCGCGGTGGGTTCGCTGATGAGCCGTGCGCTGCCCCTGCTGATGTTGACGGTGGTGGTCTTCTTCACCGGTGAGCTGTGGCAGTTGGCCGCGCGGATGACTCGCCAACGACTGTGGCAGGTGATCGGGTTTCTGGCCTGCGCGCGCTGCTGGCCGGTACGCCGCTGGCCGGGTGCGTCGACCAGGAACCCAACCGCACTCCCCTGTCGCGGGGCGAGCAGTTCAACGTGGTCGCGGTGATGGTGGTGTCGCAGGCGATCCAGGTGGTGTTCTTCACCACCGGCGTGTTCGCGTCCTTCCTGGCGCTCGGCGTGATCGCCGTGCCCGACGACGTCGCGGTACTGTGGTCGGCGGAGCAGACGTGTTCCGTGGGTGAACCGCCTTGCGCCGGAACCTGGTTCGGCGTTCACGTACCGGTGCCACAGACCATCGTGCACATGTCGCTGATCGTCGCCGTGCTGTCCGGCCTCTACTTCACCGTCAGCACCAGCACCGACCCGCCGTACCGGCAGCGCTTCTTCGACCCGCTGATCGCCGACGTGGGGGTGAGCCTGGCCGGCCGCGACGCCTACCTGGAGATCGAGTCGCGGGACTGAGCCAGCAGCCGCGTGCCGACTTACAGGTACTGCCCCAGGTTCGACTCGGTATCGATGGCCCGGCTGGCACTCGAACTCTTGCCGGTGACGAGCGTGCGGATGTAGACGATCCGCTCGCCCTTCTTGCCCGAGATGCGGGCCCAGTCATCGGGATTCGTGGTGTTCGGCAGGTCCTCGTTCTCGGCGAATTCGTCGACGATCGAGTCCAGCAGGTGCTGTATGCGCAGACCGTGCTGACCGCTCTCCAAGACCGCCTTGATCGCGTTCTTCTTCGCGCGGTCGACGACGTTCTGGATCATCGCGCCGGAGTTGAAGTCCTTGAAATACATGACTTCCTTGTCACCGTTGGCGTAGGTGACCTCCAGGAACCGATTGTCGTCGATTTCGGCGTACATCCGGTCGACGACCTTCTCGATCATCGTCTTGATGGTCAGTGCCCGGTCACCGCCGAACTCGGCGAGATCGTCGGCGTGCACCGGCAGCTTCTCGGTCAGGTACTTCGAGAAGATGTCCTGTGCCGATTCGGCATCCGGCCGCTCGATCTTGATCTTGACGTCCAAGCGGCCGGGCCGCAGGATCGCCGGGTCGATCATGTCCTCACGGTTGGAGGCACCGATGACGATGACGTTCTCGAGGCCCTCGACGCCGTCGATCTCCGAAAGCAACTGTGGGACGACGGTGGTCTCCACGTCGGAGCTCACGCCCGTACCGCGGGTGCGGAAGATCGAGTCCATCTCGTCGAAGAAGACGATCACGGGGGTGCCCTCCGAGGCCTTCTCCCGCGCCCGCTGGAATATCAGCCGGATGTGCCGCTCCGTCTCACCGACGAACTTGTTCAGCAGCTCCGGACCCTTGATGTTGAGGAAGTAGGACTTCGCCTCCCGCGCATCGTCGCCGCGAATCTCGGCCATCTTCTTGGCCAAGGAGTTCGCCACGGCCTTGGCGATCAACGTCTTGCCGCAGCCGGGCGGACCATAGAGCAGCACGCCCTTCGGCGGCCGCAACGAGTACTCGCGGTACAGGTCCTTGTGCAGGAACGGCAGCTCGACGGCGTCGCGGATCTGCTCGATCTGCCGGGTCAGTCCGCCGATGTCGTGGTAGCTGACGTCGGGAACCTCTTCGAGCACCAGGTCCTCGACCTCGGCCTTGGGGATGCGTTCGAACGCGTATCCGGCCTTGGTGTCGACCAGCAGTGAGTCACCTGGCCGCAGCTTGCGCGGCCGCAGGTCGTCGTCAACGCCGTCCTCGACCTGGGACGGTGTGTCCTCGACGGTGACCAAGGGCTCGGCCAGCCAGACTATGCGCTCCTCGTCGGCGTGCCCGACGACCAGCGCGCGATGACCGTCGGCGAGGAGCTCGCGCAACGTACTGATCTCGCCGACCGCTTCGAACGCACCGGCCTCGACCACGGTCAGCGCCTCGTTCAGGCGGACGGTCTGGCCCTGCTTGAGTTCGCCGATTTCGATGTTCGGCGAGCACGTCAGGCGCATCTTTCTGCCAGAGGTGAACACGTCGACCGTCTCGTCTTCGTGCGCGGCGAGGAGCACGCCGTAACCGCTGGGCGGCTGACCGAGCCGGTCGACCTCCTCGCGGAGCGCCAGCAGCTGCTGCCGCGCCTCCTTCAGCGTGTCCATCAGCTTCGCATTGCGAGAAGCGAGCGAGTCGATCCTGGCTTCGAGCTGATGCACGTCGCGGGCGCTACGCAGCCCGCTGTTGGCACCTACTACCTGCTCAAGCTGTTCACGCAGCGCCGACGCCTCACGGCGAAGTTCTTCCAGTTCGGCAGCTTCATCGCTGGACATTGGGCTGTCACGATCTTCTCGGTAGGCTCCCGAATGTTCGGACTCACTCATGTTGTGCCCCTTCCCGCACCGAAAGTTGGTGCAGTAACAACTTCAACGCTACCGGCGATTCAGCCATTGTGTGCGGTGTAGGAATTCGACACACCAGCAACACTGTTAACCTCGTGTTGAGTTGGCCCCGTTGAAAGGACAGCCGTGATCCTCAAAACCCTCGTAACCGGCATGGCAGCAGCCGCTGTGGTAGCCGCAGCCGCGGGTGGTGTGACTTCCATTGCAGCGAGCGCCTCGCCTGCCTCTCCGGCGATCCAGCCGGTCGTGTGGGACATTCCGTTCCCGCAGGCCCCTGCGCCGGAACTGCAGACGCCGCTGCTGACGACGCTGCAGGCACTGGGTACCACCGGCCCGTCCTCGGCCAAGTCGCCCTACGTCGAAGGCGGCATCGGCCGAATCGAGGGACGGGTCGCCGACGGCAAGATCCGGGAAGCCGCCGCCGAGGGCAAGTTTCCGCTGACCTTCGCCATCGGCAACATCGATCAAGAAGACGCCTTCGTGACAGCCGATGTCACCGCGACGGCTGCCAACGGCGGTACCGCCAGCCAGAGCATCCAGTTCGTTCCCGGGCCCAGCCCGACGGGTTGGCAGATGTCGAAGCAGTCGTTGATGGCGTTGATGTCGTCCGTCGGCTAACCCGTTCGTTGCACCACACCCCAGCCGTAATCCTGAGCGCCGTCACGATCGTGGCGGCGCTTGGGGTTGCTGGGTGTTCGCAGACGCCGCCACCCGCGGCGTCGCCGAGCCCCCAGCTCAGCACGGCCGCGTCCGCGCCGAAGGGCGCTCCACTCCCGTCGCCGGACGCATTGACCGGCGTCATCTCCCGCCTCGCCGACACTTCGATTCCCGTTGAACAGAAAGTCGTCCTCGTGCAGTACGCCACGGTCGACGACCAGCCCGTGCTCACCAACTTCGGCGAAGCGCTCAACGCCAACGGCTTCGTGCCGCTGACCGTCGCGGCGACCGACCTCGCCTGGGCCCCCCAACCCGGCAACGTGGTGGCGAACGTCACGCTCAGCACCGCCGATCCGACCGTGAAGCCGTTCACCTATCCGATGGAATTCGCCCCGATCCACGACGCCTGGCAGTTGACCCAGCGCACCGCCGATCAGCTCCTTCCGCTGGCGGGCACCACCACACCCAAACCGTCGAACTGATTCTCGTGTGGATCGGTTGGCTGGAGTTCGACGTCCTGCTCGGTGACGTGCGATCGCTCAAGCAGAAGCGGTCCACGATCCGGCCCGTGATCGCCGAACTTCGGCGCAAGTTAGACGTGTCCGCCGCCGAGACGGGCGATCATGACCTGCACCGTCGGGCCAGCCTCGGGGTTGGCGTCGTGGCCGCCGACCGCGGTCACGTCGTCGACGTGCTCGACGCTGCTGAACGATTGGTCGCCGAACGACCCGAGCTGGAGCTGCTCTCGGTGCGCCGCCGTCTGCGGAGCAGCGCCGACGACTGAAGTCTGCG